>CAYTLM010000125.1:0-5924 GCA_964438485.1 uncultured Leptospirales bacterium
ATCAGTTTTTAAATCAGAGATGTAAAAGTCACCATTGGGAAACTGGCTTGTTTCATAAACTCTTCCACTGTTGCTTATTACTTTGAAAAAATCACCTTTTTTTACAACATGGTAGTTTGTTACAATATGCCCATTTTCAGAAATTATTGTGCCGGTTCCATAGGAGGTTTGAACAAGTACCTTTCTATTGTTTTGTATGGCAGATTTATACACAACTATATTTACTGTTGATACCCTGGCAATATTGGATGCATTGATAAAATGGTTATTAAAAAGCATTGGGTTTGCTGATAAAAAAAGAGGTATTAGAAATATTGTAATAAGTGCGATTTTTTTCATTTTTTATCAACAGCCATATCAAAATAGGTTTTTTCAGAATTGATTCTGTATTTTTCTAAATCCAGACTTTTCCCTGAGGGATTATGACGAAACTTCCCTTCAATATTTTCTATGCCTGCAAAAAGAGAGTATACGCCAACAGCAACTCCTTCTGCTATTTCATTGTGCCTGTGAAGCAGCACATTCCTGTCCCAGGGTCTGTTTAAATATCCCAGTTCAATATATGCACATACTGCATTTACCATCAATGGAATAGACCAGGTTGATATAAAGGCTTTTCCTGGAATTTTATCCTTACTGTTTATTCCTTTTTTATCAAGCGATAAGAGAATGTATTTTATTATTTCATACGAGGAGAGGCTGTTGTCTCCTCCAAAATCTGTAAAATCTTTACCCCGTCTGAATTGTTCGTATATTGATTTTTCTCTTTCCCAGTAAGCTCCTTCTTCTTGAAAGGTTTTTATATCATTTGAATATTGAGTGCCTGTTTTATGCAGCTTTGCTGTTTTGTGCCATCCAGGTTGATCCGCATAATTCCAGGTAACCATGTTGTATTTATAACCCCTGAATTTTTCTTCATTAAGTGTATAGTCTTTGTTCAGGTCAAACCCTGTAAAATAGGTAGCAACATCCTTGTAGTATGCCAGTTGAGAAGAAGTTTTTACAGAATCCCTGAACCAGGATTTTAAAATTCCCTGATCATCAAATTTTCCGGGATTCCCATTTTGCAGATTTTCCAGTCCGATTTTAAGTGCTTTATATGGAGGAGCAAGAACCGGGTTCATTCCCAGGTAATCAGTAGGGGCTGATCCTGCAAGATGGAGGCATACAACAAGATGTGGATTTAAAGCATTTATTTTGGAAATTCTCCCAGGTTGAATTTCTCCATTTTTCCCAGGATAATCGTATAGTCTGAACTCTGCATTGGGGTCTTCCATTTTGGCTGCTTTTTTTTTGGAAACAGAGGGTCCTCTGGAAAGATGGGCTTCAATGTAGATTCTTTTTGTTTTTTCTTTGGTATATTTATTTAATATTTTTTGGAAATTATTAAAATCACCTTCAGGGGAACAGTGCTTTAAAAGAGCTATGGTTTTTTCAGCTATTGAATAAACAACCTGGTGCTCATAAATATTTTTTCGTTGTGCACCTTCAGCAAAATAGGAAATATACTCTCCTGAAATCAAATTATATCTATCTCCATGTTTCTGTTTATCTGGAAGGGACACTCCACCGTGCCCAGGGTCAATTACAACCCGATAAACGGGAAGATCACTTTTGGTTATTTTAACAGGTGTTGAAAAAATCATTACTGGAGCAAGTAGAAGTATCATGATACATCTGTACTGCATAAAAAGTTCCCCTTTTAAGGATTTATTCAGGATAATAAATGATTTGTTTAATAAAAAAAGAGGGATTATCTCCCCCTTTTTTATCTTATTTTACAAAATATATAACAGCTAATTATTGATTTTTTACTCTGTAGCTGTTCCACCACCTTGTGGAGATTTTATATCTTCATAAATTCGATTTTTGTTATCAGCTTTATGAAATTTATATTTCTCTTTAACTTCTTTTATGGTAATTCCGCCTTCTTTCTTTTCAGCTTCATCTGTGTATGCAACTGTTTCAAGTATTTTGATTCCATAGGTTTTGGCGACTCTGTAGTGATAGAGTGTTTGCTCATAATTTTTTGCCATATAGGCATTATTTGCATCATCCATTTGCCCATAAGCAATCATGATTCTTGACTGATTATTAAGAAGCTCTCTGTTTTTGTTGGGATCAGATCTTGTTTCCTGATTAAGGTGAAGAGCTACAACATGTTTATGGCATTCATCCATTATAGATTGAGTGTCTTCTTTATATTTGTCAGACATTTTTTTCATCAGTTCAGATATTGAATTCTGGTTTCTTTCAAACCATACTCTGGCAAAAATAACGTTTCTTTTGTAGTAGAGTTCAATAGCTCTTTTGTACTCTTCATAAATTTTATCATAATCTTCTTTCCAGCCATTATCGGGGAAGTTGTTAACAATTACATTGAGAAGATAGATCTGGTCAAGGTTTCTTTTTACCAGTTTGGCCGTAACATCATGGGCATGAAATTTTGCAAGATATGAATCATCAGGTTTTTCAGCCTGGTTGAAATTTTCATCCATATTATCACTGCCACTGGTATTCAGCTCGGACACTTCCTGTGATGATGCTGAAAGGCTTAAAGATAGAACAGCAATCATGAAGAATAAAAATACTTTTCTTTTTTTCCTGTTAATGTTGGTCATAATTAATCTCCTAAAAAAAATGGCTGTTTTTAAGTTTCCTTACTTAAAATAATATACCATGCCGTTAATGTTTATAGTAAATTATCCTTATATTCTCGACAACTTCTTTTTTAAAATTTAGTGAAATTAATATGGTTCATGAGAAAAATGTTCAAATAAATTATATTTTATGTCTCATAAGAGGCTGTCTTTACCTTATAAAAGATTTTTTTAGAGCAATTCGCTCTGTTAAAATATTACGCTTTAATCCTTTGCCAGGATAATTCTCATGTCCATGACATTAGTATTAGTAGGTCCTGTAATAATTAAATCTCCAAGAGCTTTAAAGAGTTCATAGGAGTTGTTATCAATTATGAAGTTATTTATATTAAGAGACATATCCTTGATTCGCTTATGAGTATCTCCTGTTGAAAACGCACCTGCTGCATCAGTGGGGCCGTCATTGCCATCTGTTCCTATAGAGGCCAGGAGCATTTTTTCAAGTCCGGCAATTCCCTTTGCAGCATGCATTGCAAACTCCATATTGCGTCCGCCCTTGCCGCTTCCCTTTACTTTTACTGTTGTTTCACCACCGCTTATTATACATGCAGGTCTGGGCAGAGGATTGCCTGTTAAGGCAATTTCTCTGGCAATACGGCAGTGCCAATCAGCAGCATCAGCAGTATCGCCCTCAATTAGAGATGACAAAATAATGCTGTTGTATCCAAGTGCTTTAGCCTGCTCATGAGCTGCTTTTAAAGCAAGAAAATTGGAAGCAATTATTATATTTGTAATATTTGAAAAAATATGATCATCTGCTCCCGGGTTTTCCTGATGGGTTCCTGCAACACCCTCTTCAAGATAAATGCTCACAGGAAGAGGAACTGATTTTCTAAGTCCATATCTATCCAGAACATGCAGTGCAGATTTAAAATCAGATGTGTCAGGAACAAATGGACCTGAGGCAATTACATCCATATCATCACCTACAACATCTGAAATCATGAGATTTATAACAGAGGCAGGGTAGGCTGCTCTTGCCATGTTTCCGCCTTTAAGTCTGGAAAGATGCTTTCTTACTGAGTTTATTTCATGTATTGTGGCTCCGCTTTTAATAAGCATATCTGTAGTTTTTTGTTTATCCTTTAGCTTTATGGAGCTTTGCGGTAAAGGCATAAGGGCTGATCCCCCTCCTGAAATAAGAGAAATAATCA
This sequence comes from uncultured Leptospirales bacterium, assembly GCA_964438485.1. Lineage (GTDB taxonomy): Bacteria > Spirochaetota > UBA4802 > UBA4802 > UBA5550 > JBBAGC01. Next base: position 3,815 of record CAYTLM010000125.1, read on the forward strand.
GATCCTTTTCATCAGCGCCTTTTATAATATTGTATATTTTTTCAGCGCCTCTTAGCCCTTCATTATCAGGTATGGGGTGTGAGGCTTCTATTTGTTCTATTTTTTTAAGCTCAGTCACATGATCATATTTTACGCAAATGCACCCTGAGGAGATCCTGTTCCCCAGCATGTTTTCTATTGCTTCTGCCATTGCTGAGGTAGCTTTGCCAGCACCTACAACGAAAATTCTGTTAAATTTTTCAAGATTGAATGATTTGATTTCTTTATTTTTGTCAAAAATTTTCAGATTATTTTCATGAATTTGAACATGTGTATTAATTGCTTTTAAAGGGCTTACAGCTTCTATTCCTGCTGTGTAAATTTTTTTTAAATCATCCTGCATTTTTATAGCCCCCTGATTCCTGTTAAGCTATAATATCTTGAAGTTTAAATGGAATTTCAAGTTTTTTAATGGCAATTTTTATGTTTTTACTGTCAGATTAATCAATCTATTCTATAGCTGGAAAATAATAGTTGATTAATATCTTCTTTTTTTTAATTTAGCTGAGAGTCAAAATATAGCAGAGAATAACTATGAATGAAAAAATAAAAAAGAGAATTCTCTTTGTGGAAAAAATTGTCCTGGTTCTGGTGGTTACAGGTTCAATTATAGGGGGAATGATCTTTGGTTTTATCACATCTGAAATTAGAAATTTTTCAGGAATTCACAATTTAAAAAAATTTCAGCCAAGCGAACCTACCCGGCTTTTAGATATTAATGGTGAGCTAATTGCAGAGCTTTTTCAGGAAAAAAGGGATATGGTCTCTTACGAAGATCTGCCCCCAACCCTTATTAATGCATTCCTTGCAGCAGAGGACAGGGATTTTTATAGCCACATAGGAATAAACCCCATGGCAATTGTACGAGCCATGGGAAAGAATATTAAAGCATCTATTCTTGCAGGAAAACCCACAATTGTTCAGGGCGGGTCAACCATAACACAACAGCTTGCAAAAAGACTTTTTACTGAAAGTGAAAGGACTTTTGCACGAAAGGCGCTTGAAGCTGTTTTGGCACTTCAGATTGAGAAAAAGTTTTCCAAAGAAGAGATTCTGGAAATGTATTTTAACCAGATTTATCTTGGCCATGGCTGCCATGGTATAGCTTCAGCAGCAAAATTTTTTTTTGACAAGGACTTACGCCATCTTTCTTTAATAGAAGGTTCGGTTCTTGCTGCTCTTCCTTCCAAGCCAGCTGGTTTTTCCCCTCTTCGCTTTCCCAGGGAGGCTTTTTATAAAAATCATGATACCTTGACCCGTATGGCTAATGCCGGGTTTGTTCAGAAGGATAAAGCTGATGCTTTGTACAGGGAATTTTGGCCAGGATTTATTGAATCACTCAGAGTGGAATATCCTACTAAAACTGTTTTTTCAAAAATTGAAGATAATGCTCCTTATGTTACATCATATACGCGGCAGATCCTTGAGCCTCGCTTTGGCAGAGAGGTGCTTTATGAGCAGGGGCTTACTGTTTTTACAACCATTGATTTGAAGCGTCAAAGATCTGCGGAAAAGCATCTTAAGGAAGGGCTTATGGAGCAGGATAAGGTTTCTTCAAGAATGAATGCCTATTATCAGAGCGCTGTTGACAGAACCCTTTTTGATGCATATAATGAACTGCGTCTTATTTTCAACCTCCCATCTGTATTGATAAAAAATGATATTGAGAGCAGATTTAAGAAAGGCATGGCTGATAATATTGTTGATGCTCTTGATATTGTTACCTTACTCACAGACACAGGGGGTGTTAATGATGTGGTTGAAAGTTTTAGAACACAGATAACAAACATATCAACAAGCATGAATGTGGAAGGGGCTTTTATTGCTATTGAACCTGCCACAGGATATATTACTGCGATGGTGGGTGGATCGGAATTTGAGGTTTCCAATCAGTTTAACAGGGCAGTGCAGGCAAGAAGGCAGCCTGGTTCAGCTTTTAAGCCTTTTGTATATGGAGCAGCAATTTATAATAATGCCATATCTACTGCAACGGTTTTGCCTGATGTTCCCATAGTGGATATTGATGCCAGTGGTGACACCTGGTCTCCAGGGAACTATGCAGGTGATTTTT
>CAYTLM010000126.1:0-5911 GCA_964438485.1 uncultured Leptospirales bacterium
TATCATCACGTCTCAGGTCAAGAAACCTGTACTTTAGCCTTATTTCTTCATTCAGGTTTTCTCTTGTATCAATGGCAAATGGAGGCACTGCGGATTTGCTTAAAATTTCAATTTTATCAGCAACTATCTCAATATTGCCGGTTGGCAAATCAGGATTAATAGTATCATCTGCTCTTTTCCTTACATTTCCCTTTATATAAACTACATATTCACTTCTTACTGTATCAGCAATTGCTGCATTTTCAGATGAAACAGATGAATCAAAAACAACCTGTACAAAACCTGTTACATCCCTGATTTCAAGGAAAATAATTCCACCAAGATCCCTCTTTGTATCAACCCATCCTGCAATAACTACGCTTTTGTCTACATCATCAATTTTTAATTCACCGCAATAAGACCTGTCTATAAACATAAGACTCCTCAATAAAAAATAATTTACTATATTTACTCAAGAATACTTTTTTTCATGGGCTATTTGTCAAGCTTTAAAATTGGGAAGTGTGTACAGTTTAAATTATGAGAGTTTTAAAGCAGCCTGCATAGGGAAAGCACAGGCTGCATATTTTACTATTTTATAAGAGGCTTGGTCTCTTTTCCTGCATCAGCAAATCTGCGGTTCATATCTTCACCAAGAGCAATAAGCCCGCTCAAAGGCCTTATGAGCACCTCAAAATTAACGATCTGCCCATTATCATCAAATTCAATAAGATCTATGCCTTTAACAGATTTGTTGCCAACATTAGCGGAAAACTCCAAAGCCCAGTTATTACCATCGATAAACTCTCTATGATATTTGAAATCCTGAAGAACTTCAATAACATTGCTTAAAACAAAAATTGATTCCTCTTTTGTATTTTTTGGCTTAAATACTACAGGTGAGTAAAATACAATATTATCTGATAATAAGTCCTGTAGAGCATCTATATTTTTATTAAAAACAACATCATGCCATTTATCCAGCAGTTTTTTATTCCTGGCGTCCATAATTAATACCTCCAATTTTTTAAAAGACTAATTTTCAATACCTCTTTGTCAATTATTATATGTATTAATTTAACTGAACAATAAGTTTTTTATAAAAGAAATAACCCCTTTTTATTTTTAAAACAGCTTCTGTGATATTCTCTTTACAGCATTAATTCCTTTTTCTATTTGCTGCTCTGTATTAAAAAAACTAAAGCTAAACCTGTTAGTCCCTGCTGGAAAGGAACCAATTGTTTTATGCGCAGATGGCGCACAGTGTAACCCTGCCCTTGAAAGGATTCCATAGTTATTTTCAAAAATTGAAGATGCTTCAGAGGAGTTGATACTGTCAAAATTAAAAGCAACAACAGAGGTTCTGTCTTTAGAAAGGGGGTTGCCGTAAATTTTAAGGCCATTACAATTTTTAATCCCATCAAGAAACATGGAGGATAACTCCTGTTCCCTTTCCCTTATTACATCTATTCCAGTATGATTGATAAATGAAATTCCAGCACCAAGTCCGGCTATTCCAATTACATTAAGGGTGCCTGCTTCAAACTTGTCAGGCATAAAATCAGGCTGCTCTTCAAACTCCGATCTGCTCCCTGTGCCTCCGCATACTAAAGGCTTCATCTCCTTTTCAATTCCTTTTTTAATATAAATACCACCAGTACCCATGGGTCCCAAAAGGCTTTTATGCCCAGTAAAGCAGAGAATATCAATATTTAATTTACCAACATCAATATCAACAACACCGGCAGATTGTGAGGCATCAATACAAAATAAAATTCCATGGTCAGATGCAATTTTACCGACTTCAGCAACAGGCATTATAGTTCCAGCAACATTTGAAGCATGGATCATAACAATCATTCTGGTATTTGTTTTTATAGCCTTTTCAATTGATTCAGGAAGCAAAGTACCATCAGCATTAGCCTGCACAACAGTAATCTCTATCCCCTGCTCCTCAAGAAGATGGAGCGGTCTCATAACAGAATTATGCTCCATGGAAGTAGTAATTACATGATCACCTGGTTTTAAAATTCCATGTAAGGCAAGGTTAAGAGAAAAAGTTGAATTTGAAGTAAATACAATGCGTAAAGGGTCAGGTATAGAAAACAAATCAGCAAGTAGTTCTCTTGTATCAAAAAGGATACGACCCGATTCAATAGACCTGGAGTGACCGGATCTGCCAGGATTGCTCCCTATGCTGCTGTTAAAGTAATTCATAGCAGCTATTACAGATTCAGGCTTAGGCCATGATGTAGCTGCATTATCAAAATATATATTATCCATAAGGCTTACCCCCTTATGAATAAATCCTGAATCTAAAATTTTTTGTCAAGATTTTTATCAAAAAAATGAATTTTAAAAATCGATAATTTAAAACTTGCTGCAGGCCAGGTTCTAAATATTTCTACTCATTTCATCATATGCCATTTTAGCCATGCCAAGGGTGGAGTTTTTTGACATCTGAAGAGCGTATTCATCATAAAGCATATCCTCGAATATCTCCTCAGCAAAGCCACCGCTAAGCCATTCGGTTTTATTAACAGTACTGCGCATTTCCTTAAACATCTTTGCTACAAAAAGAGACTCAATTTCAATACAGGCCTCCCATAATTTTTTATGCACAGGACTTTTGGTTCCAGGTACAGACTCTTTGCCTTTATTATATGCTTCATAAAGATGAGATTCAAATGAAGGTGAATTATTTATATCTTTAAGTTTGGCTTCCGAGCTATGAACTCTGGAACCCAATGTATTTTGTAATTGACTGGTTATTGTATTCATTTAGTACCTCACCTGATTATCAAATCTGCATGAAGGGAACCTGATTCCTTAAGGCCCTTTAGTATTGATATAATATCATCTGTTTCTGCACCAATTGCGTTTAAAGCATCAACCAGATCTTTAATTGTGGCTGATTCCTCTATAACAGAAATATTCCTGTTTCTTTCAGTATGTTCAATCTCTACAGTCATGCCTCTTCGGCTCACAAGTGCCTCAGATAGAACAACATTTCCCCCTGTCACAACTGTTCCATCACGCTCATTTACTATAACAACAGCCCTGTAATCAGGAACTATTTCCAGATTTTCAATTTTAGCAATAAATTCGGAAATAGGCACATCCTGCTTTAAAGGTACTTTTATTCTGCCATTACTTATTACAGCAACATCTATATCTTTATAAAGGCCATTAATTGCCTTAATGATTTTATCAGCTGTTGAATAGTCCCAATTTTTTAAAACAAGGGAAATATACTGCACATTATTATCATCAGTCAAAATATATTCCGGCCTTATTTCCTTTTCAACAATCCCGCCATTGCTTATTGTAGAAACAGTCTTAATCCTGTTTCTGCTGTTCCCCTGAGACTCAGGAAGCTTTCCCTGAGCAACAACATATATGTTATCATCTGCCCCTCTCAAGGGTGATTGGATGAGAATTCCCCCTTCAATTGATTTAGCATCACCAATTGAAGACACAGATACATCAACCCTGTCCCCTATTCTTAAATGAGGGGGCAAATCAGCTGTGAGCAATACTGCTGCAATGTTTCTTGTAACAGGGTTTTGTTCCTGTATGCCCAGGCTATTTAATAAATTTTTTATAGATGCGCTGGCGAGCTTTGACCTTGAATCACCAGTATTGGGCAAACCAGTAACAAGTCCAAAGCCATAAATCTGATTTTTTTTATAACCGGAAATATAGGTTATATTCTTGATGAGCACAGCTGGTTCAGCATAAGCATCAACAAGAAAAAAAATACATATAATCATAGCTGCTATAGATCTTTTGATCATCTGGTAATTTCCCTTATTATTTTTTGAAGATAATCAACAATAATGCGCTGTTTCTCTTCTTCCGGTAATTGGGCAAATGCAGTTCCTCCATCCTCCAGTTGCGCAGGACGTATGTTGAGCCCATCTCTTCTTCCTGTAATATTTATTCCAAAATTTGAAACATTTCCGGAATCAATTGAACCGCCGGAAATAAACTTGGGGTCCACAACTCCGCTCACTCCAACAGTTGTTACAACCCCATTAAAAGAATAAGACCTTGTTCCGGAAATAACAGCATTCCCGTTGTTTTGTATTGCAGTTACAGTTGCTGCTATTGACATTTCCATATTTGAATTGCCACTGAATGAAGTTGCTTCATTATTTTTAAGATTTTTGTTATATGAAACATTAGGAAGAAAACCCGTTATATTTATATCAGGATTGGACACAACCTCTGAAGAAGAAGTGTTGTTAAGCTTAATTTCATATTTAAACCTGGACAAATCCTGGACATTCACAACAACAACATCCCCTACTGCAGGGCTCCCCTCTGTTGAATATATATTTCTATCCCTCCATATACTTTCAGAATAGAGGCTGACACAAAAACAAAAAAATAACACTATAAAAACTGTTCTTTTCATTTCAACTCCAGAAATACCCGCCCTTTACTTACTGCTGTTCCTGTTAAAACCTTATTTTTATTTATTCTTACCTTCACACTTTCTCCAATAGCTCCAGGAGAAAGAGATTCGCCCTGCATTTCTACTGTAACACCATTTTTAATTACAGAAATTTTAACCGGATCTCCCTTTTGTATTACTGAATCCTTTTCTGATTTTACAAAACCCTCTGTAATTTTACTGCTGCTAATCCTGACTCCATTGCCATAAATTACAAAGCCTGAGAAACCCATTCCTGTAATTATTCCATGGATTTCCCGCTTATCTATAAGCTCTTTTTTCTCTGCTATGCCTGAAATGTCAATGTCATAAAGCAAGGTAGAATCCTTGCCCTCAATTACAGCAATATCAGACATTTTAAGATCTGCCCTGCTTACTTCTACTTCAGGTAAGAGGTATATTCTTGAAAAAGCATAAAGACTTTGTGAAATCCCAAGAATAATAAAAAAAACTGCTGCTATTTTAACAAACCTTATCATTAACGCTTCAACCCTATTGCTGTACCAAGCATTGAATCTGAGGTTTGTATTGCCTTTGAATTAACCTCATAGGCTCTCTGAGCAACAATCATATTAACCATCTCTTCAACAACTTTAACATTGGACATTTCCAGAAAGCCCTGATGAATTTTTGCCATACCTTCAAAAGCAGGCTGCCCTGGGATCTCCTCTCCTGATGCAGGAGTAGTTTTATACAGGTTCCCACCAATACTTGAAAGACCTGCAGGATTTACAAATCTGTATATCTCCAGCTGGGCTACTTCAACAGGATCCTCTTCTCCAACGATATTCACTGTCATTCGCCCATCCTGACTGATGGAAAGAGTATTCATTATAAAATTTTCCGGCAGTACTACAGGAGGCTCCAGCAAATAACCGTTTGATGTTACAATTTGCCTGTTTGAATCCAGTTTAAAAGAACCATCTCTTGAATAGGCTACTGAACCATCATATAAACGAATTTTAAAAAACCCTTCACCCTCTAGAGCCATATCAAGTTTGTTTTCAGTATTTTGCAGACTCCCCTGTTCAAACATTTTTTGGGTTGCAGCAACTTTTACACCATGACCAACCTGAATACCTGTTGGAATTTCCGTAATTTCAGTTGCAGGAGTACCAGCCATAAGAACTGTCTGATAAAGAAGATCCTCAAACTCTGCACGCTGCTTCTTAAATCCTGTTGTATTAACATTTGACAGGTTGTTTGATATTGTATCTATATTAAACTGCTGTCCAACCATACCTGAAGCAGCTGTCCACAATGATCGCATCATAATCTTATACCCCGACTATTAAATTTCTAATTTAAATATGATAAAAAAAAGTTTTTAAAAAATATTTGACTATATTTTACTAATCTATTAACTGACTTTAATATATCGTACCTTGATATTATTATCGGTAAAAATAAGATATATTAATGAAATTTTCTTGCAATAAGACATAAAAAACTCTTCTTAAAAAAAATAAAAAA
>CAYTLM010000127.1:0-5886 GCA_964438485.1 uncultured Leptospirales bacterium
ATCAGGCAGATGAAATCGCAGGATTATCATCTGCCCTGAAATATTTAGCTCTAATTATTAAAGGCTCTGACCCCTCGGTATGCTCTGACCCTCTGCAATCAGGAGTTCTTCTGAATATGTGAGCCATGTATTTTAGTTTCTGCACAATATCTGCTGTTATAGCATTATCTGTAAGTTTCCATATCCAGTTGTTTTCAATTGTGCCAGGCCTGTTCATGCGAAATTCCGCGCCATACCCTAAAATATCCTGAGCCGGAATAATCACCAGGTTTGCAATTGAAGCATAGGCCTCACGAATAAACCTCCAGTGAAAATCACTCCAGTCCTTCATGTGCAGGTATTCCATTATATACTTTCGTTCTTCTTCGCTTATTTCATCTCCGTAAAACCAGCCATTGCTGGTGTTGTTGTCGTGTGTACCTGTGTAGAGCACGCAGTTTCCTGTTTCAATATTGTGGGGAAGGTATTCATTTTTGTTATTCATATCAAATGCAAACTGTAAAATTTTCATTCCGGGCAGATTAAGACCTAAACGCAGCTCTGTCACCTCAGGTGTCAGTATGCCAAGATCCTCTGCTATAAAAGGTATATGACCCATATCTTTTTTTAATCTGTTGAAAAACTCCATACCCGGGCCTTTTACCCATTGTCCGTCAATTGCAGTATCTTCGCCATAGTCAACTGCCCAGTATGATTCAAAGGCTCTGAAGTGATCGATTCTTGTAATACCTGTCATTTCTTCTGTGTGGCGGATTCTTTTGAGCCACCACTGGTATGTGTTTTCATTTAATGATCCGTCTTTATTTGTCCATTTATAAAGGGGGTTTCCCCAGAGCTGTCCTGTTTCACTAAAATAGTCAGGAGGCACGCCTGCAATAAATTCAGGCTCAAGTTTATCTTTGTCAATCTGGAGAATATCCATGTTTGTCCATGCATCTGCGCTGTTCATTGACATGTAAATGGGCATGTCGCCAATTAAGGTTATCCCCTTTTCGTCAGCGTATTTTTTTAGCCTGTTCCATTGCTTGTAAAAGAGATACTGGTTAAACATATGGTAGCGAACAAGTTCTTCATTTTCAGATTTAATTTTTTCCAGCATCTGCGCATCCCTTAGCGCAATTTTACTGTCCCAGCTAAGCCAGTTGTGCGAGTTTAATTTTTCAGCAATTGTCTGAAACAGTGCATAATCATCTAACCATTCTTTTCCATGGGTTTTACAAAAAAGATTGAAATTTGAAATAGCATCTGCCTTGGCAAAATTAAAAAAATTATTAGATGCTTCCATGAGAAATTCAGTCATATTTTTTTCAAATTCAGGTAAATCAATAAAGTGTTCATCTTTTTTTGGAAGAATAATTTTACGGTTTTTATACCAGGCTTCACTGGTTAAATAATCAGGATTAATCATCAGGGGATTGCCTGCAAAGCATGAAGCCGATGAGTAGGGGGAGTAGCACATTGAAGATGATACTGGCCCTGTGGGAAGGATCTGCCAGAAAGTAAAGCCTGCATCAGCAATGGTATCAATAAATTGAAAAGCCTCTTCTCCAAGAGTGCCTCCCCCGTGTTTACCAGGGAGGCTTGTTATATGAAGAAGGATTCCACAGGATCTTTTTAGTTCCATTTATTTTGACGCATTTTTCATAATGTTTAGAATCTCTCTGAGGTTTGAGAGCTCCTCTCCATATTTTTTCCAGTCACCGTTTTTAATACTCTCTTCAGCCCTTGTGAAATGAGTATGCGCTCTGTTAGCCAGATCTTTCAGGGAAAGTTCTTTTTCATTTCTTTCAGCTGCGTCACGGCGCTCCTCTGTAAAGCTTCCCTGGTAAAATAATTTTTCAAGGGCACTGGGGAGATCCTTTTCCATTACAATTTTATCAGCAAATGCTAGTATTACCTGTTGCAGTTCAGGCATTTCGCTTGTTCTTGCTTTTAAATAAAGGGGCTCTATGAATATAACTGATTCCTCTATGGGTATGACCATCATGTTTCCTCTGATTACGCTTGACCCCTGCTGGTTCCATAGAGCCAGCTGTTTGGATATTTCCGGGTCCTGGTTAATACGCGCCTCAATCTGCATTGGTCCGTAGCTTAGCTTGTCCTTGGGAAGCTGATAAAGCTGAAGCTGACCATAATCAGGCATGTCGCATTTTGCAGTAAGAAAGGATAGCATATTATCCCTTGTTACAGGGGTAAAAGGTATGATCATAATAAATTCACTATTTTTTTCATTCGGAAGAGTGGTAACAAGGTAGTAGCTCTGTACATCCTCCTCTCTGTTTTCATATATCTGCTTAGGAATATCCCATAGATCTTCATTGTTATAAAAAACATTTGCATTATCCATGTGATATTTTAAAAGCATATGGCTTTGAACATTGAAAATAGTTTCCGGATATCGCACATGTGCTTTTTGAGGTTCAGGCATTTCCTCCATGCTTTTAAATATGCCAGGGAGTATTTTTGCATAGGCCTGTATCATGGGATCAGATGGATCTGAAATGTAGCAATTGATTTCACCATTATAGGCATCTATAACAATTTTAACAGAATTCCTGATAAAGTTGAAGGTTTTGCCCATTGCCCTTATTGGTGTGGAGTAGGGGAATTGATTGGATACTGTGTATGCATCAATAAACCAGTAGAGCTTCCCTTCAGATATAACAAGGTAAGGGTCATTTTCAAGCTCAAGAAATGGAGCATAGTTTTTTGCTATTTCAACAACATTTCTTCTAAAGAGCAGCCTGCTTTCATTTGTGATATTGCTGGAAATGAGAAGGTTTATATCCCCAAAGGATACAGCTGCCAAAAGCCTTTTAAAGAGAGAGTCGAGTTTTATCCCTCCTGTTCCTTCATAGGTTGTGTACCTGTTTTCCTCACCAAAGGGGTAATCAAATTCTCCGGGTTTAATTGTTGTATTTGTTACAACATAGGGGTTTGTGTGTTCACCGTAATATATTTCCGGCCTGTCAATTTTTATATCTATTTCTGATTTAGGAGGGATATCCTTTATAAGCATTACAGGCTGTCCTTCTGTGGATTTTTGGTCAACCCTGCTCATAACCACTCCATATCCATGGGTGTAAATAAGGTGTTTGTTCTGCCAGGTTTCAGTTCCTCCTCTAAGGTCTGAAAGGGAGAGCTCTCTGGCAGAAAGATTCACTGCTATTTTTTTATTATTTATCATATAGCGGTCAACATCAACGTCATTAAAGAAATAGTATTGCTTTAATTCCTGCAGCTGTTTATAGCTTTGCTTTAAGGGGCGCCAGTCCCACAGGCGTACGCTGTCAAGAGTATCTTTATTTTTTGAAATGTCTCTGAATGTAAGGTTTCTGTTGTTTTCAAAGGGGATTTCTACTATTTTATTTAGTCCATAAGCCAGACGTGTAAACTTGATGTTGTTTTCGATATACTCCTTCTCCTTATCCAGCTCATTAGGTTCAACTATAAATCTCTGCTGAAGAGAGGGGAAAATAACTCCTAGTATAAAATAAACAGGTATAATAGTAAGGAGTACAATAACCGGCAGTTTAAAGCTTCTTTTAAAAACATTGAATAAAAGAAGGGCTCCTGCTATGAATGAGATAATTTCTGCTGCCCTGAATGCAAGAAGGCTGGCATTAACAGCAGTGTATCCAGCTCCAAAAAACTTGCCTGAGTTAGCTAAAAGCAGATCATAGGCTGAGAGCCTGTAGCTTAATCCAAAAAGTACAACTATCATTGCCAAAAGAATGGACAGATGTGCTCTGCAAAAAAGTGAAAATTCAAATCCATCAGAATGTATTGATATGCCTCCATTTATAAGATGAAGTACAAAAGAAAAAGCCGTAATCATTAAAAGACTGCTCATTAGCCAGCCATAAAGGAAGTTGTAAAATGGCAGGGAAAAAACAAAAAATCCCGGATCCATGGCAAAAATCGGGTCAACAGGGAAGCCGGTAAATGGCACTGCGTTTTGATAAACAATGTACTCTTTCCAGAAAGCGGAAGCAGTGCCACCCATAACAAAACCAAGAAAGACTATTGCTAAAGTAACAATAATAGCAAGTAGATTCCGTGATGAACCTATAGCTGGTATTTTTATCCTGTCGAGAAAATTAGGAGTAAAAATTCTTCCCTCTCCACCAAGGATTCTGATTAGAAGAAAGTTAAGTAGAAAGAGTCCCACAAAAATTACGCTGAAAAGCGCGTGAACCTTGAATTTTGTTAAAAACATTACCCAAAAGACCTGAAGTCCCTGGTTTGCCTTAAACCATTCATAATCAATATAAAATCCTGAAAGCGATTTTATTCCAATAAATACTATAAAAAATATAGACATTATCCATAAAAATTTTCTATCCATATATCCCACCATTTCTTTAATAAAAGTTTATTTTAATAAGACAGGGTCTTAAAGTCAATATTATTACTTTGCTATTTTTTTCCCCTATAAATTATCAGCCTGTTTTAATCTAGTTTAACCTATTTTTACTTGCCATAATTCCTATGCTGTTTTGTTGTTATTTTATAGAATAAAAAATGTGAGCATCAAGGTTTTCTGTTTAACAGATATTTTTTTAATGCATTAATAATGATGTTTTTTATATTCTCAATGTTCAGGGTAGCGGGGATATCAGAGTATTTTATCTTAAATAAAAATAAAGTAATGCTAATAAGCTGAATAACAGGAGTTTTGAATTATGCAATTCGAACTAAAGATTTTTTTAAAAAGATGGTTTCTTGCAGTACGCCCTTTTTCATTTCCTGCATCACTTATGCCTCTGCTTTTTGGTACAGCTTTGGCTGCAACAAAGGGAGGGGTAAGAGTTAATCTCTTAATATTTGCAATAGCACTTATAGCTATGCTTTTTCTCCACTCAGCTACAAATCTTCTTAATGATTATTTTGATTATAAAAAAAAGATAGATCTGATTGAAACTCCTGGTTCAGGTGGAATTATGAAGGGGCTTATTAGTGTTAATGCTTCTTTTAAAGGGGCAGTTGTACTATATGTGGCTGGTTCTTTACTTGGTTTATATCTTGTTTCAATTACAGGGGTCATTCTTCTTTATATAGGTTTGGCAGGTTTAATTGTGGGAATTTTTTACACACAGGAAAAAGTACTATCCTTGAAATATAATGCTCTTGGTGATTTGGCGGTATTTTTAAATTTTGGCATACTTGGAACTTTAGGCGCCTGGGTAATACAAACCGGTTATTTTTCATGGGTTCCTGTTGTATGGGCATTGCCCATAGGTATTCTTGTTATTGCAATACTCCATGCAAATAACTGGCGCGATATTGAAGGGGATCGCAAAGGAAATATAAAAACTGTGGCTATGCTATTAGGGGACAGAGGCTCTTTGGTTTATTATACAGCTCTTTTAATATCTCCTTTTGCTATAATTCTTTTTCTTATGTCTGGAGCGTTATTTATTGATCTTGGAGAGCTATCCATGCCTTTAAGTTTCGGGATTGTTTTTTTTGCTCTTCCTGCAGCTATAAATCTTATTCATAAAACCGGTTCACGTTTTGTGCCGGAAAGAATAATGGAGTTTGCTGTTCTTGACGGTTTAACAGCACAGTTTAATATAATATTTGGCCTTCTTTGCCTTGTGTCAGCTTTGGCGTCTTATGGATTTACTGTTTTTCAGGGATTTATATAAACAGGTTAATGTGGTTACTGTAAATAGAGCAATAAAGGTTAAGCGTTGAAAGAAATATTAAAATATAATCACAGCGACTTTACTCCAGAAGGCATTTTTCGTCTTAAAGATGGGTATAAAATTATTCCTGTTTTTTCAACCTTTGGAGAAAGGGAGGCTGATCTGGTTTGTGAAAAAATCGAAGTTTTAAAAAGTCTCCCTCCGGGTTTTGTTGATCAGATTGTTGTTAATCACA
>CAYTLM010000128.1:0-5832 GCA_964438485.1 uncultured Leptospirales bacterium
CTATAGGAACCATAAACTTTCCTTCCTTGCTGCAATTAGCAAAATACATTCCCATGCCAGCCATTACATCAATGTATTCCTTAACATCCTTTGCCATATCAGCAAGTCTGGAGTTTTCTTTGTACTTGTCATAGGTCTTGTTCATTTCAGCAAGGTAATTCATAAAAACAGCACCCTTTTTTGCTCCAAGCTTTCTTGCTACAAGGTCAAGTGACTGAATACCGTTTGTTCCTTCATAAAGAGAAGCAATTTTAAGGTCTCTCATAAACTGATGCATTGGATAGTCATTACAGTATCCGTATCCACCAAAGCACTGAACACCAAGCTCTGTTACACGAAATCCCATGTCTGTTCCATAGGCCTTACATACTGGAATAAGAAACTCCATAATTCCGGTCCACTTATCAACTTCTTCCCCAGTGCTGGCATGAGACTTGTCAAGAGAAAAAGCGCAAAGATAAACAAGGGCTCTTAATCCTTCTGTATAGCTCTTCATCCACATTAGCATTCTTCTTACATCAGGATGCTGAATAATGGGAACGTTTTTTGCATCAGGATTCATCATATCCTTGATGTTAGTTCCCTGTACTCTTTCTTTACAATACTGGAGTGCGTGAAGATAGGAAACAGAAGATGTACTAACACCCTGAAGTCCCATTCCAAGACGGGCTTCGTTCATCATCTGGAACATAATTCTCATACCCTTTCTTTCTTCACCAAGAAGCTCGCCAATACAGTTATTGTTGTCGCCAAAGCTCATTGAACATGTGGCACTTCCTTTAAGCCCCATCTTATGCTCAATACCTGTACAGGTTACATCATTTAACTCGCCAAGTGACCCATCATCATTTACTCTGTATTTAGGAACAAGGAAAATAGATATTCCCTTTGTGCCAGCAGGATCACCCTCTATTCTTGCAAGTACAGGATGAACCATATTTTCATAAAGATTATTTTCACCGCTTGTTATAAATATTTTTGAACCAATAATTTTATAAGTGCCATCAGCCTGCTTAACTGCTTTTGTTTTAAGTGCACCAACATCTGATCCTGCATCTGCTTCTGTTAAGCACATTGTACCGCCCCACTCCTGGGCATACATTTTATCCATATATTTTCTTTTCTGCTCTTCTGTGCCAAAATTATCAATAAGGTGAGCAGCTCCAACTGTAGCCTCTGGATAGAGCATAAATCCCATATGAAAAGCATAGTATTCATTTGCAGCCATAGATATTGAATAGGGCATTCCCTGTCCACCAGAGTCAGGCTCAATAGCCATGGTAAAAAGACCTGCTTCATTCATCACTTTATGAACATTATGATACTGTTGAGGAATAGTCACTTTGCCATTCTCAAACTTTGCTCCACCCTCAGAATCTACTTCCTGATAACAGCCAAGAATATGCTCTTCACATATCTGCTTTGTAAGATCAAGTGTCATATCAAACATTTCCTGATCAAAATCACCAAATTTTTCTGTTTTCAACAGGTCCTGAATCTGAAGCAGCTCATAAAGTACAAACTTTTGATCACGGGAATCAACTATAAGATCCATATTACAACCTCTCTTAAAATGTTTTTAAATAAATTCAGTAAAGCCTGTTTGCTTAAAAAAATGAACAACCCTATGTTGTCTTTATTTTACGGCTTATTTTTAAAATAACGCTCACAAGCAAAACAGCTATACAATTAAAATACCAGGTTTAAGAACATAAAATCATTCAGCACACCTGATATGTATATTTCAGCCAGCAGATCACTGGAAAAAATCCAGCATTTATAAAACTGCTGAGTAAACAGCCCATTAGAAAATCTATTGTATATAAATCCACAAAAATTTTTATTCTATAACAGTTAATGTCCATTTTTTACTACAAAATAACACCATCCCCCAAACCCTCTACAAAACCCTTTGCCGGCCAGACCCCATCCCGGCTTCGCCAAGACCTCACCCCCGGCCCCCTCCACAGTGGCTCACTTCTTCCCACATTTTTTCTTTCGACCCCCTGCCGATTAACCTGATGCGTTGAATAAATTTATTGCGGCTTCCCCCTGGAGGGGATTTGGAAATTCCTGTTAATATTGATACTTTTTTAATACTAATGCGGTATAAATTAAGTAAAAAACTATAAAAAAAGTTAATTAGCCCCCTCTGGGGGCGGCGGCCGAATATTTCCTAAAGAAAAAATTTCATTCCGCCGGGGGCTTAGCCGATTTTATTGATCATTAAAAGAAGTGGGTAGAAGTGAGCTCCGATAGGGGTTAGGGAATGGGGTCAGAGCCCTGCTTAACGGCTTCCAGCTGTTTTTTAGCTATCTATTTGTCACTTTTTGTCTCGTCACAAAAAGTAACGCAAAAAAGACGCGCCTGGCCAGCGGGGCTGACGCCAGAACTCGTCTCGCCAGCTGCGCTGGACTCGACTCAAACAAGCTGGCTGAATAGGTATCGCCTGCGGCGATGTTTTTGGAACTTTTTATAGCAGACTAAAAAATTAAAAACAACTTTTCTCTGTGCCTCTGTGACGAGACCCCCTGCCGATTAATCTGATGCGTTGAATAAATCTATTGCGGCTTCCCCCTGAGGGGGATAAAGAAATTCCTGTTAATATTGATGCTTTTTTAATACTAATGCGGTATAAATTAAGTAAAAAAACTATAAAAAAAGTTAATTAGCCCCCTCTGGGGGCGGCGGCCGAATATTTCCTAAAGAAAAAATTTCATTCCGCCGGGGGCTTAGCCGATTTTATTGATTATTAAAAGAAGTGGGAAGAAGTTAGCCACAGTGGAGAGGGGGAGAAAAGCATAAAAATTCAGGTTATTCATAAAAAATTCAGTAATACACTTCCTCCCTCTCATTGAGGAGAGGGAGGTTAGGAAGGAGAGGTCTTGAAAGGGTGAGGTCTAAATAACACAGATAAAATTAAACCTAGGTACCATCAAGGTAGTAATATTTAAGCCGTGTTTTCAAATAAGAGCGCAGCTCTTTTTCAATTTTGCAGACTTTATACAAAGTTATTTGTTGTTCACGCGATACTTCTCTTAAATTTTTAGAGTACACAACCCTATCCAGAAATACCTGACGCGATTTTTCCGGAAATTCACTTAAAATATCATTAACCGTACTCAAAACTTCCCCTTCAATAACGACATTTTCCACCTGATCATAAAAATGACTGTTCATTTCCACTAATTCAGGAATCATTCTGTTTTCTCTTTTAAAATCTCTTACACTTTTTCTTTTAAAATCAATAGCAGCATTTTTTGCAGATTTATACAGATAATTACGCGCACTTTCCAGGCATAAATCCGTACTCCTGAACCTTGAATAAACCCTGAGGAAGCAATCCTGAGCCAAATCCTCTGCTACATGATAATCATTTACATATTTTAAAATTAATAATAAAATTCCTTTAAAATTTTTTTCATATAGCTTTTCAAACTCTTCCTTTAATAATATTTCCCTATCCAACTGGTAACCTCCTGCAATAAAACCTGTTAAAAATTTTTTCAACATATAAATAGAATAACCCTTCGGATAAAAAAATATAAGCCCGAATTCCTATTTTATGCTGTTTTTTAATTACCTAAAACTGTATATTCGGAAGTGTGGTGCGTTGTTTTTTGTAAAATTACGCATATTTCAATAAATATAATATAAATAAAACAGAATTTAAGTCAAAATTTTTACTACATTTTTTAAAAAAAGTAGTAAAAAATTGTAACATTTTTGCTATATTTAACTACATGAACTTTAAAAATCTCAAAGTGCCTTTATTTATTCCTTTACTTTTAACATATTCTTTTCTTTATTTGAACAAACATGCATTTTAAAAAGATGGGTAAACAATATGGATAAAATACGTGTTATTCTTTACCAGAAATCCCTTGGTATTGAAATGACAAAAAAAGATATATGTGAAATGGCAAATTACAAACCCCACTTTGTCTGTTTTCCTGAATATTTTTTTGTAAACAGACGTCTTGGGAACCACGGGCAAACAGTACAAAATCAAAAAAGACAAATCAAAAGAATCTCACTTCTCTCAAAAGCGATCAACACTGTTATTATAGGCGGAACAATGCCCGAACTTGCTGATGGAGTTATGTACAACACAACATATGTTTATCAAAATGGCTCTGAGCTTGGCTTTTACAGAAAAAAAAATCTTTTTGCACCAGAAGTAGGTATTATAACACCGGGTAATGAGCATAAAACCTTTTATGCTCATGGGATTAAATTCGGGGTCCTGATCTGTGCAGATGTTTTCCATGATGAAAGCTTTCAATTTATGAATGACAATAAGGCCCGAGTAATTTTTTCCCCTACTTTTTCTTTAATAAAAGAAGAATCTGTTGAGGACAAATATCAAAGGGACATGGACATCTATGTAAGAGGAGCTGCAATTGCAAATGCCCCTATTGTAAAGGTATGCGGAGTGAGATCTGAATATAAAACCTTTTTACAGGCCCGGAGCCTTATAGCAAACAGGGAAAATGTTATTTACAGGGTTTCTCCGGATCAGGAGCATACAGAGATGATAATCAAAAAGGAAATTGAAGTATAAATGTCAAATAACATGCAATTCATAAGCAAATATGTAGTTTACACAATCACAATCCTTTTTTTTGCTGAAATGGCTTTTTCTTTTATAGCTGGCCTTGGATGGTCTATTTACAATCCGGATGCAATGGATGATATTCCCAGGCTTATCATTATATCATCAGTCGGCTCTATTGCAGGAATATTTTTTGGCTCCCTGTTTGCTACATGCCGCTTTCCCAAAGAAGCAACAAAGAGTGTTGTAATAGGCGTTGTTGCTGCTGTGTTCATTTCAAAGATCATTGATATTTTTGCAACAGGAATAATAAGCCTGGAGATGTTTTCCGGCCTGGTCATATCCTGTATAACAGCATTTATTGGAATAATGGCAGGACAGATCATTATAAAGAGAAGAGGCAGACAAAGTCCACCCGGATTATGAACAAAAGTAGAGGAACAATATAATTATGAAAACCATTTTAAACATAGGTTTAATAGGATTTGGAACTGTAGGCTCAGGAGTTTATAACCTTTTACAGGAGAACAAAAAAATTATCTCCCTTAGAACAGGCATTGATATTACTATTAAAACGATCTGCGACCTTAATACAGATAATGTAAAAAAGAATACAGAAGAAGTAACAATTACAGACAAGTGGCAGGATATAACTGATGATCCTGAAATTGACATTGTAGTTGAACTAATTGGCGGAATAGAACCTGCAGAAAGCATTATAAAAAGCTCTCTTGAAAGAGGGAAAAATGTTGTTACTGCAAACAAAATGCTCCTTGCTGAAAAGAGCATTGAAATTCTGGAAACACTCAAAAAAACAGGAAATTCCATAGGTTTTGAAGCAGCAGCAGGGGGAGGAATACCCTGCATTTTGTCCCTTAAAAAAGGACTTGTTGCTAACAGAATAAAATCCGTTACAGGTATATTAAACGGAACAACAAACTATATTCTTTCTAAAATGGAAGATTATGAAATAGCCTTTGATGAAGCGCTTAAAGATGCACAAAAAAAAGGCTTTGCAGAATCTGATCCTACTTTTGATGTAGAAGGAATAGACGCAGGTCATAAAATTGCTATTTTAGCAATGCTCTCATTTGGAAAATCCTTCAGCTTTAAAGACCTTCCCATTGAAGGAATCACAAAAATAAGCCCTATTGATATATCCTACGCACATGATATGGGTTATACAATCAAGCTCCTTGGAATTACAAAAATGGTAAAGGGGAAGCTGGACATAAGGGTACATCCAACAATGATACCCAAAAATCATCCAATGGCTT
>CAYTLM010000129.1:0-5816 GCA_964438485.1 uncultured Leptospirales bacterium
GAAAAGGCCAGTGAAGAAAGCCTGCATTAATAAATTTTCTGCTTTTATAAGACCTATAGATTACTTCTATTATCCATCCGGTAAATGAATAAACTGCAAACAGGATTATAACAGTACTTATTTCTGTTGTTACTGGTATAAGGTATCCATTAGAAATTATGTAAATATCTCTGGTAAACAAATGATTCCATGTCTAATATTATTTTTAATAATAAAATTTTTTGTTATGCTGTCACAAAAGGCAACCTGTTTTTGATATTAAGAAGATGTTTTCTTTAAATCCCACTATTGGGAGCTATTTATTTTTTTATCAGTTTTTTAATTTCTTCAAGAGAAGGCAGCTTTCCTGATGATTTTACAACTCCGTTTACTACAAGGGCTGGTGTGATCATAACCCCGTACTCCATAATCCTATTGATATCATTAACTTTATTTATTTCATAGCTTATTCCCATTTCTTCAGCAGCCTGTTTTGACAGCTCCTCAAGCTTGTTGCATTTTGCACAGCCAGTGCCTAATATTTCAATTTTATACATTATGTTTTCTCCATTTGTAAAAGTTTTTTATCAGCTCCTGATTTTTTTGATTTTTTAAAATAAAAATAAATCCCGGATATTTTTAAAATAGTTCCTTGCTTAATCATCTGCGTATAAGATTAAAAAAACATCCCAAAAATCATACCACTTAATGTAGCCATAATAACCACCAGAGTACAGTAGACAAAAGTTTTTTTTATCCCTATATAGCTATTAATAACAAGCATACTGGGCAATGACAATGCCGGACCTGCAAGGAGAAGTGCTAATGCAGGGCCTTTTCCCATTCCATTCTCAAGTAGACCCTGCACAATGGGAACTTCTGTTAATGTGGCAAAGTACATAAAAGCTCCTATAAACGAAGCAAAAAAGTTTGCCAGAAAGGAATTCCCTCCAACAATCTGAGTAACCCATTGCGCTGGAATTATACCTTCATTTCCGGGTCGACCCAGAAGAAAACCTGCAACAAGCACTCCACCCAGAAGCAATGGCGTTATCTGCTTTGCAAAATCCCAGGTTGAAGCAAACCATTCTCCAGGTTCCCCTTTATGTGTGCTTGTAATAACAGCAAGACCTACAGTTCCTGCAGCAAAGGCTATTACAGGCTCTTGAGGAAACATAAATCCCAATGCAGCCGCAGAGACAAAAATCAGTGCCATCTTCCAGAGTGTTATACCATACCAGAGAACTGTTACTGCTGCAAAAATTACTGCAGAGAGAGAAGTCAAATACCATTTATAAATATACATATTATACCAGAACCTGGAAGTATCAGGAGAAGCAGTCCAGTTGGCAAATACTAAAATAGCAATCATGGAACCAAAATAGATAATATCTTTCCATAATGGCCTTGCAGTTTCAGATTGAGGCATATACATAGCTGTTTTAATTTTTTCCTTTTCCTCATTTCTAAACAAAAAGTGCATAATCGCACCTATAAGCACGCTAAAAATTATAGCTCCAAGAGCTCTTGCTATGCCAATCTCAATTCCTATAATGCGTGCAGTTAATATTATTGCCAGTACATTTATGGCAGGGCCTGAATATAAAAATGCGATTGCAGGGCCAAGTCCTGCACCCATGCGGTAAATCCCTGAAAAGAGGGGCAGCACTGTACATGAACATACTGCAAGTACAGAACCTGAAACTGAACCTACACCATAGGCGAGAAACCTGTTTGCTGCAGGCCCAAGATATTTCATAACTGCTTCCTGCCTTACAAAAACTCCTATTGCTCCTGCTATAAAAAAAGCAGGTATAAGGCATAAAATAACATGCTCCTGGGCATACCATTTTGTTAAATATAAGGCTTCAAATATTGCATTATCAAAACGCTCCCATCCCAGAGGCATATAATAAACAGCAAGGAAAAATCCGCCTATTAAAGCAAGGGGCTTCCATTCATTTTTCCAGAACATGTTTAACTCCTGATATTGAAATTTTTACCTGTTAAACCGGATTACGCCTTTTCCACTTTATCAATTCTGATGCAGTATAAATAAAAAGAGCTGTAAAAATAAACCCAAAGCTTACCATATGTGCAGAGGTGAAAGCTTCACCATATATAAATACTCCAATAATAAGCATCAGGGTAGGGGTTAAGTACTGTATAAATCCCACCTGTGATAAAGGAATGGCCTTTGTTCCTTGTGCAAACCAGTACAGAGGAAGTGCTGAAACTGCGCCTGAGCCCATAATAAAAATATCCTGTATCAATAAACCACTGGCAAAAGCCCCTGTTCCAGCAAAACCTTTGTTTGCAAGAAATATTAATGAAACAGGAGCCAGAAACAGGGTCTCCATTGCAAGGGATGTTATTGAATCAAGGTTGGCCATTTTTTTTATCAACCCGTAAAAGCCGAAGCTGAAAGCCAATGAAACAGCAATCCAGGGAAATTCCCCATAGTCAAATGCAAGATAAAGAACACCTGTGCAGGCAAAGATGAGTGCAACTCCCTGCATCATGCCAAGTCTTTCACCAAGCACAACCATTCCAAGAAAAATCATAACAAGGGGGTTTATGTAATAGCCAAGGCTTGCCTGGACAATATTATCGGAACTGACTGCGTAAATAAATATAAACCAGTTTAGAGCAATTGTAGCAGCGCTCAGGGCAATGGATAATCTCAATTTTCTTTTACAAAGAATTTCCCTGATAATTCCTATTTTTCCTGTAGCAGCTACAAATATCAATGCAAATAGGCATGACCATATAATACGATGGGCAACAACCTCTAGAGGCGGCACAGATGCAAGCTGTTTCCAGTAGCCGGGGAGAATACCCCAGGCTAAAAATGCGCCTACTGTATATATAGTGCCTACAAAAACCGATGCAGGCTTATCATCTTTTTCTGATTTCACATCCGGTTCTCCAACTTGGGAAATGGAGGCTCCAGCCTCTTTAAATAAAACTACCTGAAAGAGGCTTGCCATTGTCAAGAATAATTATAGCACAATTTATTTTCCTGATTTTTCTGTTTCTATTTTGTTAAAATAATTTTTTTATAATGTACCTGTTCTTTATTTTTATGCTTGCCTAATTTTTATTTTTTATTATTTTATAAAATAGTTAAATATTTGTCGATTTTAAATTAAGTTTTGAAACAAGCCGGATAAAAATCTGATTTTAAAAGAGGTGTATTATGAAAATATTAATTCTTTTTTATTCAGCATATGGTCATATCTTTAAAATGGCTCAAGCTGTTGCTGAAGGTGTTGAAGAGGTTCAAGGTGCCAAGCCTGTGTTGATGCGCGTTCCTGAAACACTTTCTCCTGACGTATTAAAGCAGACAGGTGTTGAGGCTGCTTCAAAAATCTATTCCCATATACCGGTTGCTACAATTGAGGACCTGGAAAATGCAGATGCTGTTATCTTTGGAACACCAACACGTTTTGGAAATATGACTGCGCAGATGAGAGCCTTTCTTGATGCTACAGGTTCCATGTGGCAAAAGGGTTCGCTTGTGGGCAAGGTGGGGAGTGTATTTACAAGTACAGGAACCCAGCATGGAGGACATGAGTCAACAATTCTCAGCTTTCATACTACTCTGCTGCACCACGGTATGGTGATTGTAGGGCTTCCCTATACTTTTCAGGGACAAACTATAATAAATGAAATCACAGGTGGTTCTCCCTATGGGGCAGGGACAATTGCAGGAGGTTCAGGTGAGCGCAGCCCTTCGGAAAATGAACTTGCAGGAGCCAGATTTCAGGGAAAGCATGTAGCACAAATAGCCATGAAGCTAAAGGCATGAGAATGCAGGTGCAAAATTAACCTTATTTTGAAATAAATAAGGTTAGGTGAAAAAAGATATCTGCTTTATTTTTAAGCAGATATTTAACAAATAAAGCCTGTTTATGCTGTAATTTGATGTTTTCTGCTTGAATTATAAGTTATATTGTAGATTGTACATTATGCTTTTAAGAATGCGGGGAATTTAAAATTGAATTTGATTGCCAGGTTTATTCGATATATTGGTCTGGATGATGGGAGAAAATCTTTTCCTATAACTTACAGACGGGAGCTTAATTATCAGAGCAGCCGCATATTGACTTTTGCGTCCTTTGCTACTCTTTCATGGCTTACATATATTCCCATAGACATGGCTATTCACCCTGATAAGCCGGTTATTGTTGTTTTACGCCTGGCCTTTCCGGTTGTGGGGATTCTTCTTTTTTGTACCAGGTTTATTAAGTCCCTAAGAGAGAAAAGTCTGTTTTTGCTGATTTTATATGGCGCCTATCTTGAAATATCCACTGCTGTTTTAACTGCTTTTACCAAAGGGGATCCTGCCTATATTGGCGGTTACATTTTTGTCCTTACTCTTCTTGCAGTTGTTCCCTATCCCAGGAAAGCAGCCTTCATTATTCTCTATTCTTCTGTTACTGTTTTTTTTACCATGAGCTGGTTTCTTGGCATGGACTTTGCAGGAGCCAAGGCTCGTTATAGCATTAATGATGTAGTAGCTGTTACTGTTGTTATTTCTTTTTTTATTTACATTATTGATGGCACCAGGTTTATGAGGTGGGTTAAATCAAGGGAGGTGGAGGCAGGTCAGAGGGTTATTGAGGATCAAAAAAACCAGCTTGAAATGCAGATTAGTATTGCTGGAGAGCTTCAAAAAGCTTTGCTGCCTAAAGAGATTCCGGTTATGCCTGAGGCTTTTATTGCTTACAGCTACAGGCCAATGATGGAAGTGGGGGGTGATTTTGTTGATATTTTTTATGATAAAACCAGCAAAACCGTCAGCTCCTTTGTATGTGATGTGTCCGGGCATGGGGTTGCAGGAGCCCTTGTGTCTTCAATGGTGAAGATGTCCCTTGCTGGATGGGATAATACATTTACTATTCCATCAGTTACCCTTAAAAATATTCATAGCTCTTTGCAGGGTAAAATTGGAAATCATTTTGTTACTGCCTGTGCCTGTTCCATAAATCTCGAAACTGGCGCTCTTCTTTTTTCAAGTGCGGGTCATCCGGCAATGGTTATTCTTAGAGGTTCAGGTGAGATTGAGCTTATCAATTCAAAGGGAAGGCTTATTGCTGATTCTATTCCTGCTGATTATGAGGACGCAGCTGCTATTCTGGAGCCTGGTGACAGCATTATTCTTTATACTGATGGAGTTACAGAGTGTTTTGGCAATGACAGTATAATTATTGGTGATGCCCTTTTCTATAAATTTTTAAGAGAAAATAGTAGCCTTAATCCCTTTGATCTTAGTAATTCTATTGTTGATGAGCTTACCAGAATCAGGGGAAACGGCTATTTTGAAGATGACATTACAATCTTTGTAATGAAGTATACAGGCAATTCTATTATTGTTTAGGGTTTATCCTGGTTATCTCGATACACCGCCTTCGTCGCCACTCGATAACCATTGATCCACCGGACTTTGAGTAGCTCGCAGAGCTGTATCGAGAAGAAGGCAGGAAGGTGCTCTGACCCCTGGTTATTTTGATACACTTAATTTTTTTATTGGTGAACATCCTTCATCAGTTTTTTTATATCTTTTAAGGGAAGCCCGGTAATTTGAGATATTTTTTCAACAGACATATTTTCCTTTAACAGAGCTTCTGCAGTTTCAAGCTTGTTTTTTAGTATTCCTTCTTGCTGTCCTTCCTGAATCCCAGCTAGTCGCCCTTCCTCCAGCCCCTTTTCAAATCCACGTCTTTTTAATTCCTGAGATAGTGTAAGCATCATATCCCTCCTGTTTTCAGTTGATTCCATGATTTTTATTATCTTTTCTCTTTCATCTGCTTTGATTTCAAGAAAAAAGTCTA
>CAYTLM010000130.1:0-5808 GCA_964438485.1 uncultured Leptospirales bacterium
AATAATTATATTTCTCTTCAAGATAATCATATACTGCAGCTACATTAAGTTTCTGCCAATTGTTAGATTCATATACAGAAAGTATTTCATCTGTAAAAGGAGTAAATATTTTTGCTCGATACATAGAATCATTTTTTACTTCAAGATATTCTTCTGCACTCATTGAATAATACTTTGCAACTGTTTTTATGTTTAATTTTAAATCTCGAGAAATTTTACTTTTTGTTGCTCCTTGTCTTTTAAGTTTTTGTATATCCTGAAACATACGCTTATTAACCATTTATTTCTCCAATTGAATGAAATCATCCAATTGAATGCTCTATAGTAGATTGGTAAAATTGTTTTCCATCATCCTGGTAATTTTGTTTTCCATTGGGGTGGTAAAACTATCTTCCATTTCCAAGTTTTTAAAAGCCTTAACGCAGCTGTCATAAAAAATCGTCAGGTTTTATTTTTTCCGCATAATAGTTTAAATAATAATTAGTCCTGTGTAAAAAATTCTTTATACTTAATATTAGACTGTTCTGAATAAGGGTTGACTTTTCTGGTTTTTCATATAATATTTTAAATGAGAGTTTTTGTATTTTTTCAAATTTGGCAGATATATGCGAAATTTATATGTACCATGGTTTAGAGGTAATGGCGTAAGGTGGTGGGGACATAATCGAAAATAAAGCGTATTGTTAGAAAATAAATTTTCATTGACTTTTTATAAAAAAGAATTTATAATAAGTTGCCTATTGTAATTGACAATAGGGACTAATACAGGATGTCAAGCTTAAAGTTGATATGTATTATAAACTTTATTGTTAGCATCCGGAATATAATGAGAATTGTTGTGTTTATTAAATACATGAGAATCTCCGTTATATTATTAGTATAACATATTCTTAACACAAAGCGGCGTGCACTTTTGTGTAGAAAACGTTTTAGTAACGTTTAACTATGCCGGAAGAGGGTTTGGATGGCCGCAATCCTATCCTTTTCCGGTTTGGTAAATATTAAGCTATTAGGTAAAATAATATATTGTCACCTCAATGGTACAGGCAGCGTGGATATCTTCATTTTGATATACCGATAAGCTTAAATCAAGCAAGTTTAATTGTTACTAATCCAACAAAGGTTAGAGAGCATTCATTTTATCCGCTACTTTCTTATAAATTAAAATCAAAAAAAATATTTAAAGATAAAACAACAAATAAAATAATTAAAAAAGAAAAAATTCGACTTATTTCTTATGCTTCCCATGTAGATTCACATATATATTCGTATTATGCATATATATTAAATCAAAAGTATGAAGATTTCATAAAAAATCATGGCATTGAAAATAATGTATTAGCTTTTAGAAAACTGGGTAAATGCAATATTGATTTTGCAAATGATGCATTCAATGAAATTTCTAATAAAAAATTTTGTTCTGCAGTGGCTTTTGATATTACAAAATTTTTTGATAATTTAGATCATAGTATTTTAAAGAAAAATTGGAGTAAGATAATAGAATCAAATTATTTACCAGATGATCATTATAATATATTTAAATCGTTAACTAAATTTTCAACAGTTAATAAAGAAGAAGTTTTTAAAATTTTTAATATTTCAAAAAAAAATCCAAGAAGAAATAATAAAAGGATCTGCTACCCAAAAGATTTTAGAGAAATTGTTCGAAAAAAGAAATTAATTAAACAAAATAACACTGGAAAAGGTATTCCTCAAGGTTCTCCGATAAGCGCTTTATTATCAAATATATATATGATTAATTTTGATATTAGCGTAAAACAATTTATAGAAGATATAAACGGTATTTATTTTAGATATTGTGATGATATATTATGTATAATCACAAGTATTTATGAAAAGAAGACTAAAGATTTTATTATGAATCAAATACAATCTATTAGTTTAGAAATTAATAAAAATAAAACTAAAGTAAGAGTATTTAAAATTATAAATGGAGTGCAAATTGCTACAAAACCGTTGCAGTATCTTGGATTTACTTTTGATGGGAAAAATAAATTAATCCGCTCTGCAGCATTTGCTAGATTTAATGAACGCATGCGTAGAGGAGTAATAGTTGCTAAACGAGCAAAAGTTAAGCATAATATCATAAGAATTAATAATCATCAAAGTCCTGTTGGTCTTTATAAGAAAAAAATATATAATAGATATTCGCATTTAGGAAAACAAAATTTTATTCGATATGGTTTACGAAGTGCTATAATAATGAAATCAAAATCTATAAAAACTCAATTGAAACCTCTTTGGAGAAGATTGCAAGATGAAATAAAAAAATAAATTATTATTCATGCGATTATGGCATACAATAAATCTTATGTACTTTACTCATTGTTGTTCGTTTGGTCTTCGGCATATTTGCCATTTTTAGAGTTAAAAAGTTTTTGCTTTTATAAAACCCTTTTTATATATAATTTGTTGTATTTAATTGGTAAATACAGCATATACAAAGTGTTATATGTAATTGCCTGCCTAGTGTAAATATTAAATACCTGTTATAATAGCCGGCATCCATGCCAATTGGAATTATAAATATCTTACGGTTAAATAGATTTTTGCTTAAGTGATTATTATCTTTATTATAAATTTCTTATATCCTTAGCATCATATAAGATATAAAAGTATGTACTTTATAAGATAAATAATTCTTGTATTATAGAAAATAGTTTATTAAGATGTTATACATACGGAGTCGAGTATTGCTGGAAAGGAGAAGAAATGAAAAATAAAATTTTACAAAAAGTATTTATTGTTTTTATAATAAGTAGTATTTTTTGCTTTTCATCTTGTTTATCCATTCCAACTTCTGCAACATCTATGGGGCCACGGACTTTAGTTTTAGATGGAAAAACTATTTCAGAAGATAAAGTAGGTGGTTTTATATCATGGTATTGCACAGACTATGTTAAAGATTCATCGGTATTAGTAGAAGTCGGATATTTTGGAGCAGAAGAATTAGAAGGAATTGGATTTATACTTTATGACAATGGCTATACAGGGAATATTGCGCATTACAGTCGTCAGGGTCTTGAACATCGTTGGGATTGGGGAGAAAATGCACAATATTCTTTTGTAATCAAAAATAATAATACAGGACTTTATTATGATTTTACAGGTGTAAAATCTGGGACAAGTATAAAGGCAAGAACAGTTTATAAGGCTTACAAAAGATAATTTTTTATGGGAAAGAAACCTTGGTACAGTAAACCGTTGTCAGTACAATGGGATTTTTATTTAAAAAGTTATAAATTAAATAAAGAAACGATTGAACAATTTTTAAATCGTACAATTAAAAAAATGATGGCAAATCCATTTCAATCTTGGCAAAAGCGACAATTAAATATTTGTATATGGGATCTTTGGTATTCAGATGCTTCCAAGAAAATGCTGCATTTATATTTTGTAGATAAAAATTTAAGAGATTTTCTAGAGGATGTTCCATTGGCAGATATTGATGGAATTGGAAAGTATATTTCTGAAAATGGGTTAATAAAAGAACAAGGAATTTTGAAGTTGAATTATTTTCCATTTGGAATTCATATTCCATATGAAAATAAATATAAAGGGTACGCATTTGGATTGATGAGTGATCAACAGAAACAAATGGTTTTAACATGGTCTATCGGTAAAGAAGGAGCTTGGTGTTCTGAAAAAAATTATAAAGAATTGTTAAAAGAAGATTCTAAAAACGCAAAAGAAATAACAAAAATCTTTAGATTAGCAATAAATACAATCGCATATATGGAAGCATTTCCTGAATGTGTAAAAGAAGGTGTTCCAAAATTTATAAAAGAGTCAGGGTCGGAAAATTCTTTTATATTAGAAATCGCAGAAAAAATTATAGAACCAGTTATAAAATCCGAAAAAGGCAAAATGATGTCTCCTCATTTTAGAAGAGGATATTATAAAAGATTATCTTCAGATTATTACACAAATAAAAAAGGACAAATTATTTTTGTCTCAGAAACAATGGTTAAAGGGAAAGCAAAAACTGTCTATACGACAGAAAAAATAAAAGAGATAGATAATTTTAATGATGCAAAAATAAACTAATAACAACCACTTTAACATCGATAGTGGGGGTAAACTAGGGTGTGAGTTAAGCACATTATATAAAAAAGATAAGAATATTTTATTATTTATGCTTAATATTTTGTTTTGTATGATTATTTTATTACAACAGATAAAGGCATATACAGAAAGAGAGGACAAATAAAAGAAATAACTATTATTAACCCAACAGAATTCTTTATAGAGTATGGAGAAGATGATGAAAAGTGATAATCAGATTAGACAGGAAGGATTTAAAGCTTTTTTTGACAATATGGATATTGTAGATGCAGAAAGATTTATTGCAATAATAAACAGTGAGAGATTTAATTATACACAATGGAGAGATGGCTTTTTTACTGATTTATCTGTTGAAGAGATTTTTGAGAAAGGTCGTAAATTCGTTGTAGATTTTAGGAAAATTAAAGGAAATATTTAAACCACACTTTATGTTGAAATAGTTATTTCCTGAAAATCATACAAACAACCGGAAAAATCAACCCATGTTAAAATCAAATTTAAATGGAAAAACCGCCCTAATTACTGGTGCAGCCAAACGGCTTGGTCGCCAAATTGCCCTTGCATTAGCTTCAGAAGGGGTAAACATCCTTGTTCATTTTAACTCATCAGAGGATGAGGCAGAAGAGCTTTGCATGAGCATCAGGGCAGAGGGTGTAAAGGCATGGAAAATCAGGGCTGATTTTGAAAGCGAAGCTGAGAGCAAAAACCTGATAAAGCAGGCAATTGAACTTTCCGGCAAGATAGATATTCTTATTAACAATGCATCGATTTTTCCTGCAGGAACCCTTGATTCCATGGAGTTTAATGATGTGGTTCACAATATGCGAATAAACGCCTGGGTTCCATTTGTTCTTACAAGGTCCTTTCATAGTATGGCAGGATGTGGATCTGTTGTAAATATGCTGGATACCCGAATTAAAGGATATGACTTTAAACACGCAGCCTATATCCTCAGCAAGCATGTACTTTCAGTGCTTACTGCCATGACTGCAATGGAGTACGCACCTGATCTGCGTATTAATGCTGTTGCTCCAGGGCTTGTTCTTCCACCACCTGAGGAGACCGAGGCCTATCTTGATCGCATGAAGGACTTTCTGCCTTTAAAGCGCCATGGAGGACCGGAAGATGTTGCTGAGGCTGTGCTTTTTCTTTTAAAAAGTGAATTCATTACAGGGCAAACGATCTATGTAGATGGCGGCCGGAATATAAGGAAATATGCTGTTAAGTAAAAGAATCAATCCTCTTCTTTAGGCAGATCCTTCATATCCGGGGAATAGGGGAGTGCCATGTCCCGTCCCTTTTCCTTTGCCTGGTACAGGGCTTTGTCAGATCTGTCCATAAGCTGATCAGGTGAAAAGGCGTTTTCTGGAAAGGTGGCAAATCCCATGCTGCATGTGAGACGCAGCTCCTCATGTTCAGGGAAACGCATATTCCGTACTGCTTCACAAAGGGCGTCACATTTTTTTTGTGCTGTTTCAACATCTGAGCCTGGAAGAAGAAAGATGAACTCATCTCCGCCGTATCTTACAAGGATATCTTCAGGAGGAAAAACTTTTTTAAAAACAGAGGCTGACTCAACAATAAGGCTATCGCAGAACTCCTGTCCATATCTGGTATTGAGCGCACCAAATCTGTCCATATCAAACATGACAAAAGTTAAAAAACCACCAGAGGTTTTAGTCATGTTAAAAAGGCTTTCAAAAGAATCCTCAAGATACCTTC
>CAYTLM010000131.1:0-1132 GCA_964438485.1 uncultured Leptospirales bacterium
ACAAAGGCAGTTGTTACTGTTCCAGCCTATTTTAACGATTCCCAGAGACAGGCCACAAAAGACGCAGGAAAAATTGCCGGGCTTGAAGTTGAAAGAATCATAAACGAGCCTACAGCTGCTGCCCTTTCCTATGGACTTGACAAAGGAAAAAACAATGAAAAAATAGTCGTTTATGACCTTGGTGGCGGAACCTTTGATGTTTCCATACTTGAGCTTGGCGATGGCGTTTTTGAAGTTAAATCAACTAATGGAAATACACACCTTGGTGGCGATGACTTTGACCATAGAATAATGAACTGGCTTATAAATGAATTCAAAAACCAGACCGGAATTGATGTGTCAAAGGATAAAATGGCACTTCAGAGGCTTAAAGAGTCAGCTGAAAAGGCAAAGATAGAGCTTTCAGGAAAGATGCAAACTGAAATAAATATCCCCTTTTTAACAGCAGATCAAAACGGGCCAAAGCACCTTGTAACCAATCTTTCCAGATCCAAATTTGAACAACTTGTTGAAGATCTTATTGAGTCAACAAAAGTTCCATGTACAAAAGCGCTTGAAGATGCAGGACTTACACCTGGGGATATAGATGAGGTTATTCTTGTTGGTGGTTCCACAAGGATTCCTGCTGTACAGGAGCTTGTTAAAAGAATTTTTGGAAAAGATCCTCACAAAGGTGTAAACCCTGATGAAGTTGTAGCAATTGGTGCGGCAATCCAGGGCGGTGTACTTGCAGGTGATGTTCACGATGTACTTTTACTTGATGTCACTCCCCTTTCTTTGGGAATTGAAACATTAGGCGGTGTTATGACAAAGCTCATTGAAAGAAACACCACAATACCTGCACGAAAAAGCCAGGTCTTTTCAACAGCAGCTGACAATCAGCCTGCAGTATCAATTCATGTGCTACAGGGTGAAAGGGAACTTGCTGCACAAAACAGAACTTTGGGACGTTTTGACCTGACAGATTTACCTCCTGCTCCAAGGGGTGTGCCTCAAATAGAGGTTACCTTTGATATTGATGCAAATGGGATTGTTCATGTTTCAGCCAAAGATCTGGGTACTGGGAAAGAACAGAAAATAAAAATCGAATCTTCAAGCGGTCTTTCTGAAGATGAAATTGAAAAAATGGTCA
>CAYTLM010000131.1:1232-5804 GCA_964438485.1 uncultured Leptospirales bacterium
ATAAAAATCGAATCTTCAAGCGGTCTTTCTGAAGATGAAATTGAAAAAATGGTCAAGGATGCAGAAGCAAACGCTGAAGAAGACAAAAAGACAAGATCTCTTATTGAAGCCCGAAACGAAGCTGACACCCTTATTTATTCAATAGAAAAGATGATGAAAGAGAACGAGGCTAAAGTCCAGGAGGATGAGAAAAACCAGATTTACTCTGCAATATCAAATCTCAGATCTGCAATGGAAGGAAACAGCCTTGAAGCACTGACAAAGGCGAAAACAGATCTGGAGCAGGCCTCTCACGGATTTGCTCAAAGGATATACCAGGATGCAGCTTCACAGCAGCAAGGCAGCGAAGGCGGAGAAGAATCACAGGAAACCAGCGAAGCTGGCGGAGCTGATACAAGCCATGAAAATGTTTATGATGCTGACTATGAAGTAATTGACGATGACGAGAAAAAATAGTCCCTGTCATATAAGTCGTAAGGGAAGCTATGGGACTGTTTCAAAAGTCGGATTTAAAAGGATTTGTCATTCCGGTTTTGCAACTTCAATTTGTGGAGCAAATACCGAAATCTCCTGATAAAATCAGTCCTAAGAGATGCCGGCCTTTTGCTTAGCTAGAGCCGGTATGACCAGGAAAGTACTTTTGGACAGCCTCATAGACAAATTCCCATGTTTATCAGCAGTTATTAAAAGAGGGGAAAAAATTGGGAAAGAGAGATTACTACGAAATTCTGGGTGTGGAAAAAAATGCCGCTGAGCAGGACATAAAACAGGCATACCGCAAGCTTGCGCTCAAATATCACCCGGACAAAAATAAAGGGAACCCTGAATCTGAAGAAAAATTCAAGGAAGCAACAGAGGCCTATGAAGTTTTAAGGGACCCTAAAAAAAGAGCATCCTATGACAAGTTTGGCCATGAGGGAGTTCAGGGCTTTGATAATTTTGGACGCGGAGCATATACTGATTTTTCAGATATTTTCGGCAATGTTGATCTTGGAGATATTTTTGAAGGATTTTTTGGCTCATCCTTTGGAGGCTCAAAAGGAAGAGCACAAAGAAAACGAAGGGGCTCGGACTTACAATATGATCTTACCATTACTCTTGAACAGGCAGCAGCAGGGAGCGAAGTGCAGATTGAAATTCCCAGGAGTGAACAATGTGAAACCTGTGGTGGAACAGGCTCTTCGTCAAAATCCAAACCTGCTGTATGTACCACCTGTAATGGGACAGGACAGATAAGACAAACTCAGGGATTTTTCTCCATTGCACAGCCATGTCCCAAATGCCGCGGTGAAGGGAAAATTATAACCTCACCATGTAAAACCTGCGGTGGATCCGGGCTTACCAGAAAGAAAAGAACTCTTACTGTAAAAATACCAGCAGGTGTTGAATCCGGTTCCAGGCTTAAAATAGCAGGAGAGGGTGAACAGGCGCCAAATGATGGCATAACAGGAGATCTATATGTTGTTATGCATGTGAAAAGACATCCCATATTTGACAGACACGGCAATGATCTGCTTAATATTGCAGATGTACCCTTCCCTACTGTGTGTCTTGGTGGAGACATAGAAGTCCCTACAATTTCCGGGTCCAAAGTAAAAATGAAAATACCCCCTGGAACAGAAAATGGCCAGGTATTCAGGCTAAAAGGAAATGGGATACCCTATCTTGGCTCATACGGCAAAGGAGATCAGCTTGTGAAAATAAATATTGAAGTACCTAAAAAACTTACCTCCAGACAAAAGGAGCTTTTAAAAGAGTTTTCCAAACTCTCTAGTGAGGCTGCTGGATCAGGAAAAGATTTTTACTAAAATTTTAATTTAATATAAACTTGACGGCTCTGTATTCTCTTCCTAAATGTGATAATTTGCCTGATATTCTCAGGCAAGTTTTCTTTATAGCAAAGAGATATTCAGATTTTCAAATCAGGAGAGATAGATGTTACCAATAGTTGATTATGGGAGTATAGCCATTGTAGTTCCCCAGATAACTGCTGTGGGAAGTGTGATAAATGAAGAGGGCAAACCTGGCTTTGAGGTGTTTCTCACAGGCATGGAGGATCCTTTGATAGTGGGTTTTGATTCCGAAGAGGAAGCTGCAGAATCCAGAGAAGAGCTAATAGCCATTATTGCCCAGTACCATTATGTTAAGGAATTTGGACCTGACTTTGAATTCAGCGATCTACTGGGAAACAAAGATGAAACTGACGATGATGATATAAGCGAACATTAAGATTTAAACAGGTAAGACAATGATAAAAAATAATTTTGAACTTCTGAAAAGAGGCACAGAAGAGATTATTCCTGAAGATGAATTTAAGAAAAAACTTGAAAAATCTGAAAAAGAAAACAAGCCCCTTACTGTAAAAACCGGATTTGATCCAACTGCCCCAGATATACACCTTGGACACACTGTTCTATTAAGAAAAATGAAACACTTCCAGGACATGGGACATAGGGTTGTTTTCCTTATTGGCGATTTCACAGGAATGATTGGTGACCCTTCAGGAAAATCAGAAACCAGGAAAAGGCTTACAAGGGAAGAGGTACTGGAAAACGCAGAAACCTATAAAAAACAGGTTTTCAAAATTCTTGACCCGGAAAAAACTATTATTGAATTTAACTCAAAATGGTGTTTACCCATGGATTTTGCTGCAGTTCTTGAACTCACATCACACTACAATGTGGCAAGGATGCTTGAAAGGGATGATTTCTCCAACAGGTATAAATCAGGAAAACCTATTTCTGTTCTTGAATTTATGTATCCCCTTGTACAGGCTTATGACTCTGTTGCACTTAAAGCAGATATAGAGCTGGGTGGGACAGATCAGAAATTCAACCTTCTTGTAGGCAGGGACATACAGAAAGAGTATGGCCAGGAACCGCAGTCAATACTAACAATGCCTCTCCTTGTTGGACTTGACGGTGTTCAGAAAATGAGCAAATCACTAAATAACTATATAGGAATAAATGAGGCACCAAGGGAAATTTTTGGCAAGGTAATGTCTGTTTCTGATGAAATTATGTTTCTCTACTATGAACTTGTCACAGATGTCCCTTTTGAAAAAATCAAAGAAATGAAAGATGGTCTAACAGCAGGAACAGTTCATCCCAGGGATATAAAAGCAGATCTGGCAAAAAACATCTGCTCCCAGTTTTATGATGATGAAACAGCAAAAGCAGCAGAAGCTGAATTTAACCGTATATTTGTTAATCGTGAAATGCCGGATGAAATCCCTGAATATCCTGTGAACACAGAGGATATTAAAGATAACAAAATATGGATAATCAAACTACTCACTGGCTCAGGTCTAGCCTCTTCCAATAGTGAAGCGCGAAGGCTTATAAACGGTGGAGGAGTTTCTTTTGAAAATGAAAAAATTACTGATCCTGATACAGAGCTGGAAACAAAGGAAGGTATTTTAAAGGTTGGAAAAAGAAAATTTATTAAAGTAACCTTTGCCGAATAGAAAAGGTTCTCTCCCAAAATAAAAAAGAATCCTTTATGGATTTGGAAAGAACCTGAATTTTTTATTAACTTTATGTAACCTTTACAGGGGTCTTATGTCAAAAATCGATGATATCGAAATAATAAACAGAGTAATTAATGGCGAAGTAGAAGCCTATTCCCATATAATTAATAAATATCAGAATATGGTTTTTAAATATGTTTATTATCAATTTAATAATTATGATGAGGCTCTGGATTTAACTCAGGATATCTTCATTATAGTACTTGAAGCTTTGCCATCATTCAGGCAGGAATCAAAATTTTCCACCTGGCTTTACAGTATTATGGTGAATCATTGTAAAAATTACAGAAAAAAAAGAAACAAGCAATGGACTATTCCCCTTCAGTACTCCAGGGATGATGAAGATATAGAATTTCAGCTTCAGGATTTTAGGGAAAATACTGAAGAAAAAATAGTAACAGAAGACTCTCTAAGGATACTGAAAGAAGAGATAGGGAAACTTCCTGAAGATTTCAGAGAGATTTTAACCCTTAGAGACATTGACGGGTTATCCTATAATGAAATAGCTGAAATTCTTGGGATAAAGCTTTCCAATGTAAAGGTGCGGATACACAGAGGCCGTGAATATCTTAAAAACAGATTATACGCAAGAGGCTTAATATGACTTTTCAACATCTAAACTTTGACCAGATTTCAGATCTTTTGGATGATGAAATTACAGATGAATTAAAACAGGTATATCTCCGGCATATTGCTCTATGCGAAAAATGCAGGCATGAATATGAAGTGCTATGTAAATGTATACATCTGCTTAATAAAGCGAAAAATGAAGCATTAATTATCCCTGACATTTGCAGCAACACCTTAACTCTTTACCAGGCACGAAAAAGAAGAAAGTTTATGTATAAAACCATTCCTGCAATTGCAGCCTCATTCATGGTAATAACAGGAATTGCCTTTTTAAATAGCGAAATGTTTATTGAACAGGGCAGCAATCATATTTCAAAAACACATGTTCTGGAAAACGATACACAAAGAATTATTTCTTCCATACGCGATGCAGATGGAAGAATAATAAGAATGACTGAATCCTATATTGAAAG
>CAYTLM010000132.1:0-5730 GCA_964438485.1 uncultured Leptospirales bacterium
TCGGGTTGCATTATTACTGATTATAAAGGAAATATGCGATGAATATATTTAAAAAAATACGCTGGAAATACCTGAAGCCAGGCCAGGTTATAGTTGACGACATCCGCATTAACGATGAAACTATTCCGGAACTCTCCAGTTTCCCGGTACTGACACACGAGCTTTTAAATCTGATTCACGGGAAATACCGGCTTAATCCTGACAGGGTGGTAACTGTGGTAGAAAGCAGTTTTCTGGATGAATATTCCGGCTCGGATTTTAATGTACGTGAATTAGCCCAGAAGACCCAGGAGGTCAATTCTGCAAGAGGTCAACTGCTTGAGAAGAAAACAGAGCTGTTTAGGCTTGCCGGTCTTGCTCATAATCCTGATGTGCCATTAATATCTACATCTCTCATTAAAAAAGAAGGTTTGCTTCAGAATTTTTTTAACAGCATAACAGATCCGGTAAAAAATGCCATGACCTCCATACCGTCGTTTTTCCGTGGACTGAGGGGGAAGGTGACCCTTGAGGATATGATTAACTCCAGGGTTGGTTCAGTGCTGAAACTTCCTCATGATATGGATGTTACGCTTCATCTGGTGCTGGATTATTCGGCAAGCATGGAAAGTGAAAACAGGCTGATCCTTGCCATGGGAGCAATCACCGGATTTCTGGATTTCGTGAAAAAAAATCTCAACAGGACAAATGTCAGGCTTTATGCGTTTTCAGACAGCTGCACTGAAATGACAATAGCGATTGACCCTGATGCTGTGGCGAGGAACGATACGAATTACGCTTCATTCATGAACCTTGTAATGGTAAACAGGAATCCTGCCGCATATAACAAGGTAATACTTTTTTCAGACGGGGTACCAACTGACATGGAGGAGACCCTTCTTTTGACCGACAGGTTCAGGGATGAAAAAATTGATTATACGCAGATCATATTCAGGGTAGACAGAGAGAGATACAGGACGATATATGTGGGCGAGGATACAGATTCAATGAAGGACAACCTTGTGTTCGATGCAGATCCGGCTTTCATAAAAAAGCTCAGCTCAAAAGAGGGTGACAGAAGATACCTTGATATTATAAATAACTTTACCCGTGTGGCAAAAAAATGCGGAGGGAACCAGATAATTTTAAACATGAATGAGGCGACTCCGCCTTTGCTGCTGGAATGTTATGACAGGTATCTGGGGATTTTAAGTATGAATAAAAGCGGTGCTGTGCATTAGGCTGTAAAAGTGTTGAGAGCCTTTTATGCATCATAAAGTAAAGCTGCAGTTGTAATAACTATAAGGGAGGGGGAAATGACAGAAATTTTATCACAGGAAGAAATTGATGCCCTTTTAATCGCTATTTCAACGGGAAATGTAGATATGGTAGATTATTCTGTATCAAAGGAAAAATTAAAAATCAAACTATACGATTTTCGCAGACCCACCAGGTTTTCTCAAGATCAGATATATATAATGAATTAGCTTCCTATACTTCTTTCGGCAAAGTTTAATTTATTTTATATAAAATCCGGTACAATGTGTAATATTTATGAAAATAAACTTTAATAGCATTAAAAATCTCATTGTGGGGCTTGTTTTTACAGGTATGGGAGTATGGTGTATAAGCCTTGATTTTACCACAAATATCAAGCTGGTATTCTTTCAATCTGTAATAGAGTCGTCAGTTTCAGAAATTGAAGACTATCCTGATCCAGGGAGGATGTACAGGATCAAGGGTAAATTTGACTTTTCATCATATTATATTGTAAAAAATGTCAGGGATAGTCGTGGCGGATATAGCGAAGAGGTGAAAGCCTATCTTTACAGATTAAGGGACCTTGATTCACAGAGAGATTTACTGATTAAATCTGATTCTTCTCCGGTTTCCATGGAGAGACTTTACAGTAGAAAAAGTAATTTTCTGGTAACTATAAAGGAATTTGCCTCAAGGGAATCATTTAGTCTCATTGTTGCCGGTTCGCGGAGTAACAGCGCTGCGTATGATCCGGGTAATTTCGCGTTATCATTTATTGACGGATTATTTATTGGGGATAGGGTTATAACTGCATTTTATGGCGAGATGCATAATGACGTGGAAAATGCAAAAAGCATGGCAGCAGGGGAGCTTATATGGAAAATTTTTCTTGGAGCGTTTATGATTTTTATTGGACTGCTTGTACTTTCTAATATTAAGCTGAATCATAGTATGCAATATTTTTAAAATAATGAAGCTTTATTTTTCATAAAAATTGCCAATTTTGGGAATTTGATATATATTGCTCATATGATATTACCATTTAAAAAAATATCTCAAAAACTCATAGGCCGGTTATCAGGAACGGCTTCATCGGATATTGAGGAAGCAGGGAGAAGAAACCTTTTTGCTGTATTCCTTGTCCTCCTTATTGCCCCGCTTTTAATTTTTGGCACATATCTTATAAAAACCGGATTTTATGGTTATGGTATTGTTGACTATGTTGTGGCTTTGTTATTTATCATTTTCCTTTTTGTATTCAGAAAAGCGCATGATGCAAAGGTCTTTTACAGGATAGCTTTGTCTCTACTCTGTTTCCTTATGGTCTACTGGGTTAATACAGGCGCTGCCAGGGGCTATGGTAGCTTGTGGGTGCTTACAATCCCACCATTTGCTTTTTTTCTTCTAGGCAGAAAGGAAGGCGTAATCTGGACTCTTTTTGTTTTTGGAGTAACTACAGCTTTCTTTTTATTCCCTGCGCTTTCAGTTAATGGCTTTGTTTATGAAGCTGATTTTATATCCCGATATCTTTTTACATTATTTTTAATTGTTCTGTTTATCTACAACTATGAACTGATGCGTGAAAAGTATAAAAAAGCAATGGAGAGAGAACAGAGCAAACTCCATGATGAGAAAGAACTGCTGGCTGAAGCGAAAAATAATGTTGAGGCTATTAATGCCAGGCTCAATGAAGAGATGAATATCCGGCGTAAAGCAGAGGAGGATCTGCGCTCCCATAGAGATCATTTAGAGGAGATAGTTATTGAGCGTACGCTTGAATTGCGTAATACTAATGCTATGCTTGCTGCAAATGAGAAAAGATACAGGCTCATGGCAGATAATATTACAGACATGATCTGGACAGCTGATATGAACCTTCTTTTTACATTTATCAGCTCCTCTGTTACAAGAATTTTCGGTTATACTGTAGAAGAGGCAATGAACCTTTCTTTAAATAAATTGACTTCCTCTGAAAATTTCGATAAAATAATCCGGGGTTTTCGTGAACAGCTTGAACTTGAAAAAACTGGAGGTGCGGATCCTGACAGATATGTAAACATAGAGCTTGAACACATCAGAAAAGATGGGGAGGTTATACCTGTTGAAGTTACAGTTTCTTTTTTGCGTAATTCACAGGGTGAAGCTATAGGTATTGTAGGGATTACAAGGGACATTAGTGAAAGAATAAAAGCACAGGATGAAAACAGAAAGATGCAGGAACAGCTAGCCCAGGCGCAGAAGATGGAGGCAATAGGAACCCTTGTGAGCGGGATAGCCCATGACTTTAACAATATCCTTGGTGGTATAATCGGCAGTTATGAGCTTCTTATCAGAATGCTTAAAGATGAAAAACTTCAAAAGAGGGGTAAAGTTGATAAATACCTTAAACTTGGTATGGAATCATCCCTTCGTTCCGCTGAACTTATAAAACAGCTTCTTTCTTTTTCAAGAAAACATGAGATAACACTTACTCCTGTGGATATAAATGAGTCATTAGGGCATGTAATAGAAATATGTAGAAACAGCCTTCCGAAAGTAGTTGAGATAGACTATATGCCTTCAGACATCCCACTTGTAGTTATGGGAGATGTTATTCAGATAGAACAGGTATTCCTTAATCTTTGCATAAACGCGTCTCATGCGATGACTATTATGCGCAGGGATGGTGAAAAATCCGGGGGACTGCTGAAACTGCGAGCCAGCAAAGTTCAGTCTGATTACTTTATTAAAGAACTTTATCCAGACTGTGATTCATACGAGGAAACATGGGTAAAGGTAGAGGTTTTTGATACTGGCGTAGGTATGGATAATGAAACGAGGAACAGGATATTTGAACCTTTTTTTTCCATGAAAGAGCAGAATGAAGGTTCCGGGCTTGGGCTTTCTATTTCATATAATATAGTAAGACAGCATCGCGGTTTGATTCATATTTACTCCGAGCCGGGTAAAGGTTCAAGATTTTCGGTATATATTCCTTCCTATGAGAATATTGAAAGAGGCTATAAAAACAGGAAAGGTTTTGGTGAAATTTCAATGGGAAGCGGCACAGTGCTTGTTATTGATGATGAGCATATAATGCTTAGCGTGGCAAAGGGTTTTCTTGAGGAATCCGGTTATAGCGTTATTACTGCAGATAGTGGAGATGAAGGGATAAATATTTACAGGAGGCTTTTTGATGAGATCTCCGCTGTGCTTATTGATCTTTCAATGCCAGGCAAGTCAGGGCTTGAGGTATTTATGGAGCTTAAAGATATAAACAGTGATGTAAAGGTTATACTGGCATCTGGTATGCTGGATCAGGAATCGAAGTTAGCAGCGGATACAATTGGTATTAAAGGAGTAGTAAACAAACCTTACCTTATAGATGAACTTTCCCAGATTCTGAAATCGATTATTTAGGAAAATACTTTTCCGCCGATCCTTATAGGGGATGGTCAATTTTTTTAGTAAATATTAAGCGCATAACATATCTTGTATCATTTTTATAATTGATGAAAGTGAAAACCCGCTTAGTCTTTAGAGGCTGAGCGGGTTGTTTAGCTAAATGGATTATATGATTTTAAAATATTTCCATAATTTTTCTGTAAGCAGATTATCTGTGTTTTCAGCAACAAATAGTCTTGCAAGATCTGATGCAAGATTTAATGTTTCCAGACCGTGAAGACCTTTCTGATCGCGGGCAAATTCTGTTATGAAATTGTATAGATCCCAGAAATTTGCTCCTTTAAATTGTTCAATATTTTTTAATTTGCCTTTGTAGAATTTCAGGATATTAGGATGAACCTCTTTTTCAATACTGATGTTGCTCATTCTTTTGTATGAATCGATTTCCTCCGTCAGATATCTCTGATTAATCAGAAATTTGTTAAAACCATTTAAAATAATATCCTTTGATGTAGTGATTGAGAAAGACAATTCAGCTTCAATACCTATTGACGTCATTCCATTTGAGCAGATAACTCTTTCCAGTGTTTTTCTGATTACAAATGGATGTTCCATGACCCAGGGATTTATTATAGTAAAGCCCGGTGTGACAGGGTCCCCTTTTATAATATTAGCTTGCTGGTCAATTATTATAAAATCAATTATGGTTAAACCTGTAATTCTTTTCACGGTAATTTTAACATTGTCTGAAGTAATATATCTGACTTTTTTCAGAAAAAAAATATCAGGTATATAAGCAAACCTGGGGCTTACAAAACCATCGATACAATCCATTTTAGCAGAGCTGAATACAATGTCAATTACCGAATCATTCATTTCTTTTATTCTGCGGTTGAGATTTGTCTTTAGCAGATCGATGGATATGTGTTTTACATAAGAATATGGAATTTTAAGACGCTTGCGTATCAGCTCAAGTGCAGTTTTAGTTATGCGGATATCTTTGCTGTTTGATACTCGTACAGAAAAAGGCGAAGTGAATGTGAGTTCTTTCAAAGATATTGTTTTGACATATCTTTCCCTGGTCAGCATCTTTATCATCGGCGTAAT
>CAYTLM010000133.1:0-5658 GCA_964438485.1 uncultured Leptospirales bacterium
AACTGACATACGCCATTTCCTGAGCGGCGACATCCGATTTGTAAAACAATTCTAAGAGGATAACATTATGTGGATATCATTAAAAATTATAAAC
Organism: uncultured Leptospirales bacterium; assembly: GCA_964438485.1. Lineage (GTDB taxonomy): Bacteria > Spirochaetota > UBA4802 > UBA4802 > UBA5550 > JBBAGC01. The sequence continues at coordinate 95 of CAYTLM010000133.1, forward strand.
AACATGGTTGATATAAGCAGCATTGCTCCTGAAGAGCTGGCAAACAGGCTTACAATGTCAACTGCTGAAATAGAGGGAATCGAATACCTTAACCATAATTTTAAAACAATATATGCAGCAAAACTGACAAAAGTGGAACCCCATCCCAATGCTGACAAGCTTACCCTCTGTGAGGTTGATACAGGCGCGGAAAAAGTTCAGGTAGTGTGTGGAGCTAACAATCATAAAGCAGGTGACATGGTTGCACTTGCCACAGTTGGTACAAAGATTACTGAAGATTTTATTATTAAAAAATCTAAAATCCGCGGGGCAGAATCAAATGGCATGCTATGCTCGGAAAAGGAACTTGGCATTTCAGATGATCATGATGGAATTATCATTCTCCCATCTGACACAACACCTGGAACAACACTGGATAAAATTTATCCTGATCTGCTGGACATACGCCTTGAAATTGACAACAAGTCAATTACTCACAGACCTGATTTGTGGGGTCATGTGGGTTTTGCAAGAGAGATTGGAGCGCTCTTTAACAGACCTGTGAAAAGCCCTGTAAACAAGGCGCTTGAAAAAACCTTTAAAAATCTGGAAAAACTTGAAATTGAAATTTTAAAACCTGAAATCGCAGCCAGGTACAGTGCTCTTGCTATTAAAGGAATAAAAATTCAAGAATCCCCTGAATGGCTTAAAGCAATGGTTAAATCAATTGGAATGCGCCCTATCAATAACATAGTTGATATAACCAACTATGTTATGGCTGAAATTGGTGAGCCTATGCACGCCTTTGACAGGAACAAACTCAATGGCAATACAATCTTCATAAGAACAGCTTTTGAAAACGAAACAATTACCACTCTGGATAAAAAGGAACACAAGCTAACTGTTGAAGATATTGTAATAGCTGATCAAAAAGGGCCCATTGCTTTAGCAGGAGTAATGGGTGGTGGCAACAGCGAAATCAATGACAATACAACAGAGATAGTTTTAGAAGCTGCATGCTTTAATCCTGTAAACATAAGAAAAACCGCACAGAGATTTGGTGCACGTACAGATGCCTCTATGAGATTTGAAAAATCCCTGTCACCTGAAATTACTATTGATGCTCTACTGCGATGCTTTGAGCTTATAAAAGAAGCTATCCCTGAAGCTGAAGCTATTACAGAAATTATTGATGATTACCCCGGGAAAATGGAGCCTGTGATTATACAAACATCATCTGACTATATAAGAAGAAAACTTGGACAGAACATTGATGATAAAAGAATAACAGATATTATTGAATCCCTGAACTTTGATATAAAAAAAACAGGGACAAGCATGGAAATTACTGTTCCTCACTTTCGTGCAACAAAGGACATATCCATTGCTGATGATATAGTTGAAGAAGTGGGGCGAATCTATGGATATGACAATATAGCACCTGTTGCTCCACTTACACCAACTGTTCCTCCTGTGCAAAACGAGTTCAGAAGATTTGAACGAGCTGCAAAATCCATTCTCACCAATTCATTTAACATGATTGAGGTTATGGGATATTCCTTTACAGGAGAAAAAATTCTCAATGATCTTGGAATTAACGAGGAAAAAGAACTCAGGCTAAGAAACCCTTTGTCTGTAGAGCATGACAGGTTAAGGAGAAGCATAATTCCTGAAATTATTCGATTCATTCAAAAAAATCAAAGGTATTCAGACAACTTTAATATTTATGAGCTGGGCAGAGTGTATATCAAGGATGACAGAAAATCCAGTACCCTTATTTCTGAAAACACCCGTGTTACAGGAACTGTTTTTATGAAGAAGCATAAAAGCCCTCTGGTTTTTGAAGTCAAAAGTATTGCTCATGGACTTCTTGAAGAGCTGAGGGTTAAAAACTTTAAACTGATTCCTGAACAAAAGTCCCTTCCTCCTTATGCTCATCCAGGCAGATCAATGCGAATCATGATTGAAGATAAAATCGCAGGTTTTGTATTTGAACTCCATCCTATAATATCTGAAAAATTTGAAATAAATGGAACAGCAGCTATTTTTGATATTGATCTCAATGTTGCATTTGAATCCCAAAAGCGTGAAACAAAATTTAAAGAATTACAAAGATATCAGAGTGTGCCATTTGAAATATCAGTGCTTGCTGATAAATACTGTTACAGCGAGGATATACTTTCCGTAATAAGAAAAAGCAGCAGATACATACAGAGCGTTGAAATTGTTTCAATTTACGAAGGAGTTCCGGTTCCTGAAGGGAAAAAATCTGTTTCAATAAAAATTATTTTCGCATCATCTGACAAAACACTGACTCATGATGATATTGAAGAAACACAAAATAAAATAATTGCAGACATTAACAAGGCAGGATTTTCACTGAGATAATCAGCTGAAATATTTAAGCTCCAGATAGGATCTCCTTTCAAAACGGGAGAGTCCAAGTCTGGCTGCAATATCAAAAAGTTCCTTTTCCACATCAACACTCATGAAACCCTGCTTTTCAATTTCAACAAATTCACCAAGCCCGTCAACGCTATCCAGAGTAATTTTTATATCATCCAGAATATACAGCTCCCTCTTTTTCTTTACTTCCCCGCTTGTAATAAAGCCAAGTGCATTCAATATGTTGAAAAAGACCTCTATGTCCTCTATTCCTGTTTCATATTCTATTCGGGCCTTTGTTTCCATGCTAATCTTTGGCCCCTTATATGTAACCAGGCACTTGCTACTAACAAGGCGCAAACGTAAAGCCTCATCTGTTTTACCAAAATCTCTTAATGGGTGGTTAAAATACAAATCCCTTTCTTCCCTGGTTTCAATATACTTAGCGCCAATATTGGAGAGCTTTTCTTTCACCTCTACCGGATTGTCATTATAGGCTTTTATTTCAATTTCAAAATTTTTATGTTCCATTAATTCCTGCTCATGGGGCCGCTTATTGAAAGGCCATCCGCCCCAATTGATTTTTTTCTTTTGCCATTGATGGTTATTATTATGCTGTCTACTCCATCAAATTCAGTAGCTGTATAAACTATCTGCTGAAGCCTTTTAATGAGGATCTGCCCGGGTGCATCCTCTTCAATAACACTGGAAAAATCAATTTCTGCGGATCTTCCCTTTATTGCAGCTTTATTGACTTTAAGTCCAGGGGGAACAGCACTTAAATATCCGGCTGCTTTTTCATAGGCAGATGGCCCTGCAATAAGATTTTCCAGACTCAAGGTAATAATATTTGTATCAGAAACTTTACGCCTTACAGGGCTGAGATAAAGCTCTTCTGTTTTTTCATCAAGTTTAAGAAAATATACCTTAACATCAATAGATTTTGCTGCTGGAATTTTTTTATCCTCATCCTGCAGGGCATCTTCTTTTTTGCCTTCTTTTGCAATTTTTTCAACAGAAGAATCCAGGTTCAGCTTTTCCATATCCTTTTTCTCAATTATCACAGTGGCCTTTTTATGATCTTTAAAAAGATCATTGTCATGCCTATTGAGTTTAAGAGGAAAGCTTTCATAGGAGATATTAATTAAAAAAACAATAACAGTTAAAAGAAAAAGAATAATAAGCACATAAAAAGGCCCCCTGCCCCTATCCTGGGTTTGTGGCTTTTTTTTAGAAGAGCTTTTAGTACCATTAACAGCAGATGAGCTTTTTTTCTTTGCAGAAGATGTTTTAACCTTTTTTCCAGCAGCCATTGATTACCTTAAATAAAATTTAATTTAAATTATTATTCTATCTTGACTAAGTTAATATAGCAGATATTCTATGTTATAATGTCATATTTAATACACAAAATTACTGAACAACAATAATTTATAGAAATTGAATAATAATGATTGTCAATAGAAATAAAAGAAAAAAACACATCATAATTACAGCAGGTATTCTTTGTATACTTACTCTTTTCACTTATTACAACCCCCTAAAGGCTGAACCTTTAATTCTTTCTGAAAAAATAAACAAATTAAGCATTAATGAGAATACGCGCTATTACGAAGATAAAGAAGGATCCCTGAATATTGATGACATAGTTGCTATGCCTGACAGCAGGTTTGTATCAAAAAAAGGAAAGCACTATAACCTGGGATACTCAAACTCTGTCTTCTGGTTCAAATTTGAAGTATTAAATCCAGATAAAACAGAAAAAGAATGGCTAATTGAGTCAAAGTATCCTCTTATTGATTATATTACAGCATTTATACCTGATAAAAATGGGTTCAAAGAAATTGCATCTGGAGACAGGCTTCCCTTTAACACAATGCCTTTTGGATATCATAATTTCATTGTTCCTGTAAAAACAGCTGAAGGCAAACATGTAATTTATTTTAAAGTTAAATCCCAGGGGTCCCTTTTTGTAAGCCTCACAGCCTGGGATATGTCTTCCATTATTCCTAATCTTTACAAAGAACTTTCTTTACTCTGGATGTTTTTGGGAATAATGTTTGCGCTTTTTTTCTATAACCTTTTTATTTTTATTTCTTCAAAAGATAGAACCTATCTGGCTTTGACCCTTTTTATAGTAAACATAACTATATATATTTTTATTCACACTGGTTTGGCACGAAAATATCTTTGGCCTGAAATGACATGGTGGGGGAACCATAGTCATCCATTTTTTCTTTTTTTATCTATTGCTGCAATTTTATATTTCACAGCCCACTTTTTAAACACAAAAGAGTATTTAAAAAAAACACACAGGCTTATTCAGGTAATTCTTTATACAAGCATGCCTTTTGCCATAATTTCTCTTGCAATGCCCTATAGTATTGCAACCAGGTTTTCTACTCTTTCAGCAATTATTGTTTCATTTGTACTTGTTTTTTTAACAATGATACCTATGTTTTTTATAAACAGAAGACTCGCTCAATTTTACACCCTGTCATGGATACTCTTTCCCCTGGGTGCGACTCTTATTGCTTTAAGAAGTTTTGGTATAATTGAAGATAATTTTTTAACCGAATGGGGATATATGCTGGGAGTATCAGCAGGTACTATTTTTCTTTCAATTGCTGTAGCTGACAAAATCAACATGCTCCAGAAAGAAAAAAAGTCTGTACTGGCATCACTAAAAAAATCAGAAGAAAGATACAGACTTTTTTTTGAAACTGCCCATGATGGTATATTATTTCTTATTGATAATACCCCCATTTTTGCAAATACAAACATGATCAAAATGACTGGCTACAAAGAGGAGCTGTTTTACTCAAAAAACCTATTAGACTTCTTTGATGCTGATTCCATGTCTGATAAAGAAACCTGGAACTATATTTTTAATTTATCCAGAGGGGTAATATTAAAGAAACAGTTTGAAATACAAATGAAAAAATCAGGTGGTGATAAGATTGACGTTCTTATATCTGCCTCATCTCTTTTAATTGGCAAAAGCAAGGGAATACTTCTCATTATTACTGACATTACATACCTTAAAGAAGCTTCAAGAATTATAAAAGAACAGTATGACAAAATCCAGTCTCAATTTCAAAACCTTCAGGTTTTAAACAATGAACTATTAACAGCACAGTCTAAGCTATTAAATGCCAATATAGCAACTGAAAAAGAAAAGGAATATCTTAGAGCCACTC
>CAYTLM010000134.1:0-5578 GCA_964438485.1 uncultured Leptospirales bacterium
TAATTAAAAGGCTTGCTTACAGAGCTTTAAAAAATGAGAGCAGCCACCCCTTGTATGGTGCATTTAAAGGGAGGGAGGGTTATCCAACAACAACGGAATTTGCTCTGCATGGTTTTTTTAACAGGGAAAATAATAAGGGGAAATACGATAGAAAAAAGAAAAGAGAAATAGCTGATGCCCTTTTTGACAATGATTCACTGGCAGACAGTGAAAACAGAATAGACGAAGTAAAGCTGAAAGCTTTGGACAAGTATTATGCCATACTCCTTATGGACGGAGATAAAATGGGAGCCCTTATTAATGGTGATACAGTTGCTGCAACATGGGATTCGGTTTTGCATCCTCAAATGGCTACAAGGCTTAAAAGCCCCTCATTTGATCCTGTTTACAGGGAAAAGTGGGCAAAGGTATTTAATAGCCCCGAGCTTAACAAAAGAATGCTTTCACCTGCTGTGCATGCTGCAATTTCAGAATCCCTTGGGGACTTTGCTTTGTATGGCGTAAAGTCTATTATTGATAAATATGAAGGAAGCCTTATATATGCAGGTGGTGATGACGTGTGTGCAGTGCTTCCTGTTTGTGGTGTGTTTAAAGCTGCAAGGGAGATTAAAGAATACTATAATTCGACGTTTCGGGTGATTGACGACAAAGGCAATCCCGGGTCTGGAGAGATTGCAGATAAATGGGAACCTGAAAAAGGAAAGCTTTCTGTAAACCTGGGCAGGGGTGAGGATATATCAATATCCGGTGCAGTGCTGATTTGTCACCATAAGGAGGCGCTTTCTGAAATGATAGAGAGAAGCCACAACCTTCTTGATGAAAGGGCAAAGGGAAAGTGTGGCAGAAATGCTCTGGCTGTTGAATTAAAAAAACGTTCGGGTGGTTCAAGGTATTTTGCAGCAAAATGGGACAGCGAACTTTGGAGTGATTTTGAAAATATAGGAGTTTCCATAAACTCGGGTGAGTCAACAGAAAGGCTTTCCAGATCCTTGGTGTACAGGCTTGAGGAGATGCGCACAGGAATAGAGCCGCTTATAAAGGATCATCCTGAACTTTATGCAAAGTTTATAGAGAAGCAGATAAGCAGGTCTTTTGTATCAGGTGGTGATGATAATAATAATAAAATTAAAGAGATGGCAGGGCAGATCGCCAGGCTTACAGCCCTGGAGGACGGGTTTACCCATGAGCCGCTGGTTATTGCATCTTTTATAGGTGGAGGTAGTATATGAAATGGTATTCGTTTAATCCGGGGGATACCCTGTTTTTCAGGGGTGCAGAACCAATGATTCTTGGAGCAGATCACTCGGCTACACTGGTATTTCCCCCATCTGCAGAAACAATAGCAGGGGCATTGCGTACAGCAGCTATTATAGCCTCGGGCATAGGCTTTGATGATTATGCTGCAGGCAGGGCTAATCTTTCCCTTTATGAAGCAATTGGCAAAGCAGGATCAGAGGCTCCATTTTGTGTAACAGGTCCGCTTTTTATGCAAAAGGGCAGGGTTTTTATACCTGCACCCTGTTCCTGGTATGTGCTTAAAAAGGATAAGGAAAGGGCTCTTGATGATAAACCTGTAAAGCCGAAAACTATAGAACCTGTAAAGCTGAAAATTATAAAGTCTGTAAAAACAGAAAATACTGGCCTTGTTGTTACAAAAGCAGGTGCTGATAAACCCTGGGTAAAAGCAGGCAAAGATGAACTTGATACCCTGGAGGGGCTATGGATTGCAGCTGAGGATATAAATGCGGATGAAGCTTATGTTTATCCTGTAAGCAGTTTTTTCAGCAATGAAAGGAGAACAGGGATTGCCCTTGGGAAAAAACTTGAAGACGGAAGAGTTGAAGACAGCAGGGTTGTACGTCAGGGACATCTTTACTCTTTTGTGCACGCCAGACTTAAACCAGAAGTAACAATAATATTTGCAACAGACAGGGACTTGCCGCTGCCTGAAAAGTTTGTACTTAAATTAGGGGGTGAACAGAGGTTCGGGCTTTGCAGCAAAATAAAAACCCCTGATTTGAAAAAGGGAAATGGAGACAGGGGCTATATGGCGCTTTCAACAATGCCGGGCAACAGCAATGCAGATGTGATTGCTTCAGGAAAAATCAGGTATATAGGCGGGTGGGATATGCACAGGAAATTTCATAAGCCCATGCGCGGCCATTACCCGGCAGGTACTGTGTTTAAAAATAAAATTTCAGAAAACATGATAGCATTATAACAGGAGGATATATGAACAAGACAGAAAAAACATCGTTGATAAAATTTTATGCTGTATCACCGGTACATGCAGGGAGCGGCGCATCACTTGCTGCTGTTGACCTTCCAATACAAAGGGAAAGGCACACAAACTGGCCCCATATACAGGCCTCTGCGGTTAAAGGGGCAATGAGGTCGCATTTCAGAAGGTTTAATGAGTCTGATGGAGGAATAGACAGGGGCGTAAGGTTTATAACAAATATAATTTTCGGGTCAGATGAGCAGGATGAATGGGTAAGCAAGCCGGATGCTGATGGCGAAACCCTTCCAGGTGCCATAGCTGTATCTGATGCAAAACTCCTTGCCTTTCCTGTTCGCTCAAACACAGCACCCTTTGTATGGGTAACCTCGCCTGCTGTGCTAAAAAGGCTTAAGACAGACCTTGAAATTGCAGGTATTAAGCCTGAATTTACAGTGCCCCAGGTTGAAGGAGAAAAGGCTGTGCCGCTTTTTGCCAATGCGCCTAAAAGTCTGATTATAGAGGATGCCCTTGTTGTCTGTACAGAAAAGGGCGAGCTAAAGGGGCTTGAAAAGTTTTTATCAGGGGTAGAGCGTCTTCTTGTTATATCAGACATGATGTACGATTTCTGCGTTACATCCTGTACAGAGGTGCAAACACAGATTAAGATAGATGAGAAAACCGGTACAGCTGCATCCGGTGCCCTTCGTTATCAGGAGCTGCTCCCATCTGATTCTGTAATGTATTCAATAGTATGCTTTGGGGCGCAAAAATTTAAAAATGAGTTTCAGGCGGATTTGATTGAGGAGTATGTAAAAAAGGTTTTTGTTGAAGACGGCTTTATACAGGTTGGCGGTGATGTAACACTTGGCAGGGGTGTGTGCAGAATAAACTGGATCGAAGGAGGCAGATAGTGAATACAATTGGACAGCAAAGATCTGCTTATGCACTTGAAAAAGTGATAAAGGCTGGAGAAAAAAAAGTGGATAAGTTTGATTCCTTTTCTGCAGGTGCAGCAACAATGATTCTTCAAAACGGATTTGGTCAAAGCATGGCATTCTGGCTTCAAAAGAACAGGGATAAGACAAATGACAAGCATGGTGAACTTTTTAATATAGTGAGGGAATGGTTAAATAGCAAAGGTATAATAAAAAGTTCTGATCCGAAAAGTTTTATTAAAGCTTTAGCTGATGCAAAGCAGGAAGAATATCTTGCTGCACAAAAAGAGACGCTTGCCCTTCTTGAATGGGTTAAGCGCTACGCCAATGCCGGTTTATAAGGAGGGAATATGGGTAAATTAATACCTGTAAGTAAAGAAATATGTACTGATGATACTGATTTTAAAAAGGGGAACTTTGGGCTCTGGTACAATAAGTATATACCTGTGAGTGATTCAGGAGGTGATGCTTTTTGCAGACCCTGTGATAAAAGAGGACTCATTACAGGCGAAAAAGATGGGCCTGTACAATATTATATTAAAGAATATAATAATATGAAACAGAATGCCGGGGTGCTCATCAATAAAAAACATCAAAACCAGATAGCATATTTAAGGTCTGTGTCAGGGGGCTGTGCTGTTCTTGAGCTTGGTGCCCTGCTTTCATCAAGGCTTATAACAGGTCTGGGGCAGATCCATCCCAATGAAACATCCATAGTGCTTGATCACACAACAGGGATTCCCTATATACCTGCATCTACATTAAAGGGGATTGTAAGGCTTGGCTGCATTGTTGAAATAATCAAAGACCCCTTGTATAAGGGTAATGAATATTATGGAAAGGATAAAGATGGAAAAGTTTTTTTAAGGGAGGAGAAAACCCCTGTAAGGAAGCTTTTTGGCTATGAGGATGATGATGATAATGAGGACAGCCTTGCAACATCAGGGGGTGTTATATTTCTTGATGCCTATCCGGAAGATTTGCCATCCCTTGTTGGAGATATAATTAACCCCCATTATGGTGAATACTATAAGGAGAAAAAAGCTCCTGCAGACAATCAAGCCCCTGTGCCTGTCAAGTTTTTAGCAGTGGAAAAGGGGGTTAAGTTTATATTCAGGATTGTTGTGAAAGAGGAATGCAGGGAGCATATTGAACTTTTAAAAAAGGGCTTTGAGCAGGCTCTTGTTACAGAGGGTATAGGTGCAAAAACCGCCACAGGTTATGGCAGGTTTAAAGATGTAAAATGGGGAGATCCCGGTGCTGTTACAGAAAAAACCACATTTGTCGCAGCATCACCAGTAAAGGAGGCACCTGTTGAAATAAAAGAGGGCGATATAGTAAAAGGTCGTGTTTTAGAGGTTCTTGCAGATAAAAGCGGAGTAAAGGTAATGCTTCCCAATAATCAAAAGGCTATAATAGGCAAAAAACAGCTGTCTAATGAGTATAAAAATAATATGAAAACCTATTTTAAAGAGGGAAAAGCTCTAACTGTGAAAATTTTAGAAATAGGCAGTGGTAATGCCAGGCTGGAATTTCAGGGTTTTGACGAAGAATAAGCTTTAAACACTTGACTTCAGGTTAATTTTGACCGATACTGATCTTTGAAAACATAGGGTTTTAGCATAAAAAGGGGTGTTTCATACTAAAATTTGAGCAGGAGTGATTTTACCCCGTGCAAAACCGCAAAGCCCTGATTAAATCAAGGCTTTGGCTCTTTGAAAAAAGGGTTTTGGAAATTAATTTCATGGATTTTAGAGGAGAAAAGGGAGCAGCGTGCAAAAAGGGTCTTGAAGGTCTGATTAAATCAGGGCTTAAAAGGGCAAGGGTCTAAAAGACTACCCCGCTAAAAGGGGATTTTGACTTGTATCCGAAGGGAGTTTCAATTAGAAGAAACTCATTGTCTAAAAGACTACATTCGACGCTTATTGCGACTTCCTGTCGCGCGTCGAAACACACACATCCTGTGTGTAGCCCGCTAAAAGGGGATTTTGACATAACCATATTTAGGCCGAACGCAACTGGGGGGTAGGGGTCTAAAAGACTACCCCGCTAAAAGGGGATTTTGACTCGGATCGGCCGCAGAAAGTAGAGCTAGATTTGATCTAAAGTCTAAAAGACTACCCCGCTAAAAGGGGATTTTGACTTTACCTACCATGGATGCAGCATCCCTATACTCTACATTCGGTCTAAAAGACTACCCCGCTAAAAGGGGATTTTGACCCGAGAAAAGTTTATGCCCGTATATTCGATTCATATATGTCTAAAAGACTACCCCGCTAAAAGGGGATTTTGACTACATTCATAGCCTTCGCTACCCTACCAATAGACGCAGAGTCTAAAAGACTACATTCGACGCTTATTGCGACCTCCTGTCGCGCGTCGAAACACACACATCCTGTGTGTAGCCCGCTAAAAGGGGATT
>CAYTLM010000135.1:0-5575 GCA_964438485.1 uncultured Leptospirales bacterium
TCAAAGCTATCCAATTTTGTATTTCCGTTTCTTTTCAAATACTAATGATAATTGCTCATCAGTACTATTTTCATAAGGATTTGATAGAAAATTATGAAGCTTATTGAACTTATTTGTTGTTCTTGCTAATTCACTTAAACTTATGCGTTTTAAAATATCAATAGTAACAGGTCGTTTTGAATCAAAAAATATCAATGAATTTAAAAATTCTTTAGATTCTTTAGAATTCAACATTGTTGCGAGAGTAGATGCCTCCTCTATAGAACGACATGGTATAAAATTACATGTATCATCAACCATGACTGGTTTATCATTGTATGGAGGTATTGCTAAAAAATTAATATTTTTATATAAACCAGAAATTGCTACTTTATAGTCTGAAAAACTATAGTCACCAATCCCAAATATAGAAAATCTAGGTCTCTTGGCATATATAGAACTGCCTCTTTGATCTAATATTTCTGAATACTTGATTAAATATTCCCATGTTTTAGGATAAAGATTTTTAATAAAAGCTGTATCTTCACCAATATTTTTTTGTGTAACTATTACAAATTTTCTTGGAATAATGCGCCCATTTCCTAAATCAGATGATTTTAATAAGGGATAAATACAATAATCTTCAATATCAACTATTTCACCAAAACCATTAAGTAATTTATTATCAATTAAGCTCAATTCCATTACTTGTGATGCATCATGTTTAACACCTGAACGCCATTTACAATTTGAAAAACCGTCAAGATTACTGTATTCAATATAACCGTCTAAATTTGAAATGAGTTCATTATTTAATGTTCCAAATCTTGAAGTATAATGCTCTGAGTGAATATCATCATATACTTCAGCAACATAATCGCTTTTTTCGGTTCTTGTTAAAAAAAGCAAACATGCATCAACACTTACATTAAAAATTTCTTTAGAATTGATGACATATATTTTTGCATTTGCTACTTCAGGTCCATGCTTCCAAAAATGCATTAAGGCTTTTCTTGCAGTTGATGTTTTACAAAGCATTGCAAGTGAATTACCAGTTACCATTGAACTAACGAGTTTAATTATCATCCATTCAGCAATATCAAAGTTTGCTTTCCCAGTCTTTGCATCAAAACCCCGATGTTTTTGAAAATTACTTTTCTCTGGTAAATTATTGCTTTTTAAACTTCCAAGTTTTGCACTGGTAACCCATGGCGGATTACCAAGAATCAGTGTATTTGTTTCAGTACCTACAATACTGTTCCAGTCTGTATCAAAAAAATCACATTTAATGATTTCTATAGGATTAATTTTTTTGAATTTTAAAGTTGATGAATTAAAATATTTTTCATTAATTTCAAAACCTTTATACTTTGTTTTTTCTCCCCAGATATTATAAGCAGCCTGAATAAAATTACCCAAGCCGGATGTTGGTTCAATTACTACCGAGGGCTTATCAATAAGTTTACTTATTAATTTTACTATATCTATTGTAAAATTTTCAGGTGTTTGAAAATCACCAAATTCAATTTTTTTTGTCATGAAAATATCCTGTCAATACCATTAACTTCACCTGCAAACTGAATTACTCTGCTGTATTGAAGTCTCCATTGCAATGCATTCGATATTGTAAGATAACCTAATTTCGGTGTGTTTTTTAATACTTCCTCAGCTAATTCTTCTGCTCGTATTTCGTCTACAGGCAATAATCGTTCTTCAAAAAAAGCCTTAATGTCGTCGATATTTCCTTTATTTTCAATAATTTTCAAAAGTCCAGATGTAGTCTGATAATCCCCTGTTCTATAATCATCTATATAAATAGTATGCAATATATTTAACCTGCCAGTGTGATTTAATTCATTATCCTGTTTATCATAAACGAATACTAATAATGAATATCCAAGACCATAGATTTTTTGCCTGGCAGATTTAAATGGGCATGATGATTGAGGTTGCTTAATGCTGGTTACTTTAATATCAACTAACAATTCAGGAAAGTCTATTCCTTTAGCAGAAGAGCCTTCAGTGTAATCATATTTTTCATGTAAATATTTCTGAAACTTATGTTCAAGATATGTACCTATTGCTTTTCCGTCAGTAACTCCGAACAAGGCAGGTTCGTCAAATTTTGATTCAATTTCAGCAAATTTTTTTGCTTCTTCTTTTAATTTCTTAATTGTTAATTTTATCTTTTTCATATAAATCCTTAATAATTCTATAAATATATAATTATTTTGTTTGATAACAGTCAATTCTTTTATAGATACTGAGTTAAGGACGGCGAGGCTTATAAACAATAAGTATATTATAGATTTATAAAATCAAAGTATAAACCATTCATTTTAGAAAAATAATTTCTCATATACGACATCATTAATCATTGATCTTTTATATCCGTTTTTTTATACCAATTAATCAAATCTTTATCTTTTATATTTCTATCTAATGATGAAGGATAAAGAACGATTTTTTTATATCCTAAATTTTGAGAATATTCTTCAATCATTTTTAAAGCAACTGTTCCAATATTCTTTTTTCTAAAAACTGAACTCACATAAATTTCATACAATGAAAAATATTCACAATCTGGAATTGTATCAAAAGATATAAAAGCATAAACTATACTATTCTCTACTAATAATAAATGTTTTGTAAACTCTCCTGTAGGTGAAGTTTGCATTCTACTCTGGATATCATCATTTATTTCTAACTTATCAGATATTTTTGAACTTTCAATAAAATACATTTTAAACCTCACAAGATCGCATAAAGAATAATAAAAACAAGATGGATATTCAAGATAAATAAGAGTTTCTACATTCTATTTGTCAATCTTCTTGATAGTCCTTTAGATGCTCCATCAATAAATTCTAAAGAAGTAACTTTTCCACTAGATGTTTTAATGACTTTACTCGTCTCGACTTCAATAATCCGGCCTGTTATAATATATGATTGATTCGCTGAATATATTTTTGATGCTAAAATGTATTCAGCATTGAGAAATGTTCCAATTTCTTTAACTTCTTTATTAGTTAACCCCACTTGAGATATTTTGATTTCATCAAGCAGTTTATCAATGTTTATTCTATCTATAACATTATATTCCTCATATGAGGTGAATTCGATTTCGATATAATCTCTAGCAATGTCAGCATATTTTTTTGCAATATTTCCTTCTATTAAGACTGGTAATATCGCAATATTTTTTTTTATAACAAATTCTTTTTCTACTTCGACCTGGATCTTTTTTGTACAATTAGTTAATAATAAACTGCATAGTACTATAAGAAAAAAACTTATTCTTTTTTTCATTAGTCTTTCCTTATTATTTTAATTTTTTATCGATTCCGCATCGCCTAAATTAAAATCTTCAGATAATGAATCATCAAATTCCTGATTAGAAATTGGATCATCAAATTCTGATAAAGTAGAGATATCATCATCATTCAATTTATAATTATCCGACAAAAGATCATCATTGATTACATTATCAGATAATTTATCATCAAACTCTATATCACCTATGTCATCTGATATATAAACCTCTCTTTGCTGATTGTTCATTTCATTTGTTTGATCGAATTCAATGGACTCACTGGACTGTGTATTATAGGTTTGCCTGAATAGTGACCTTAATGTAATTTTTAAAAATATATTTAAAATTTTAGACGAATACTTATATAATAAATTATTCGGATTCCTCTTACTCATTGCTTGAAAAAAGGCAGTAGCAAAAAGGATTATGATAAACCATAAGAGAATTTCTTTGCCATCTTCAGATTTTGAGAAATGGTATATTTGTTTTAAACGAGCTTGTATTCTTTGAAATAAATTATCTTTATCATCTTTAATTTTCGAATCTTCAGAGATTTCTATGCGCGAAAGGAAATTTTCAAATTCAACTTTATTTTGCTTATATGAAGAGTCATAATAAAATACAGCATCAAGATAATACATATACGATTGGGTATAAATATATACAAATAATCCATCATACGACATACTATCAACGGTCGTTCCAGAGTAAAAGTTTATTGTTGATTTAAAATCTGCTGTCACTATATCGCGATTTTTATTAAAATGAAATTTTTGATTTTCTATAGAAACCGAAAAATTTGATAATTGATTAAATTGCTCACTCATTTTATTTAAAAATTGACGACAAATATTTCGATATTCTCTAATTAAATAATTACGATAAAGTGTATCTCCTTTATTTGAATATCTAAAAATCTTAACATTTGATACCCTATCCCAATTTTGGGATTTATTAAATTCCCATTGACCTATTAAACTTTTTGAAAAATTATCATTTATTCCGTATTCCTTTAAATTTTCTGCCGCTTTTCTTACTTCATCAGAACTAACATAAATCCATTGTTTCGGGACATCCATGACTATGTCATCATTAATAATAATTATTGAATTAGCAATTTGATATATGAATAAAAGAATTATTGGTAAAAAGCATTTAATAGTTAAATTTGATTTCATTAAATTGCTCCTATACACAATTTTCTATATTAAAGTCTTTTATTTTATATAGCCCCCACAGATGACGAGGCTTACTATTATTTCTTACGCCAAAATTTACATACAACCTTTAGGAGTATAATCTAATTCTACGCAACAGGTTAAAACATACTCCAGATCAGCCAATTTATTGAAACGTCCTGTTTGATCCGGGTTGATAAGCGTTCTGCTTTCTTAACGAAATTGCCTAGTTTAAAAACCTGATCCGCTTAACAAAAAATCTGAATAGTTCATTAATAGAGTTTAAATAATCAGTATAATAAATACAAGAATTATTTTGACTCTAAAAATTAAAAATATGGTAAAACCAATCGACCATAAGAGAGCACTACATTTTACGCTTTGTTATATGGGGCGCATCGCAATTACACAGAAAGTTAGCTTAAACCATAAAAGGTAAAAGCTTATACTCTTGATATTTTTTTTAAATTTTCGATAATACTGTTTTTTGCGATATATTGATGCTTCATAAATATTAAAGTAATCATAATTAATTCAGCCATATAAAAACATCAAGAATAATTGCTTCATCATCAGTAATATTCTTTATTATTTGCGTTGCAAAAATAAACTGTGATCCTTCTACATTTTCTTTCCATGAATTAGTATATGAATTAAATCTTTCTGCAATAAACTTTTTAAAATTATTTAAAGCGTCTCCCTCATAATTACAGCCTTTCCCAAAAACTGTTATCAATGAAGAAAGGTATTTTTTTTCTTTATCCTCGCTATAAACTTTATTAATTATCCATAATTTCCATATAAGTATTTCATTAAAAAGTCTATTTTTATTTATTTTTCTGAATATTTCAAACTCGGTAAACTGTTTCAAACTACGTTCAGCAGAAACTACTAGTTCTTGAAAAATTTCTTCTGTATAATCAAGTATTAGATACCAATTTTCCTCTTGAATCAAAGACTTTGATTTTAAATTTTCATTATTCATTGCAAAGAATAAATCGTTTAATTGGAGTTGTATCTTTTTAATTGCATTTTTTTGTTTCACATTTAAATCATTTTTATTTTGAGTAATTTGTTTTGGTGGCAATGTATTTAATATAGCCCG
>CAYTLM010000136.1:0-5544 GCA_964438485.1 uncultured Leptospirales bacterium
TGACTTTGGAAAAAATCTGGTAAACAATCCGTATAGCAAGGGGCTTGATTGCAGGGCCGCTTAGCCCTGCCACTTTATTGTTAAAATAGGGCTTTCTTTTATTAATATCTATTTTCATTCCAAGAAAGGTGTTTATAGCAGAGATCGCATCAACGCCAATCTCCTGGGCTCTTACTGCAAATTGGGTAACATCAGTTACATTTGGGGATAGCTTTACTATAAGCGCACAGCTTGTTGCTTTTCTGGCCTGTTCAAGCAGATCTGTAAAAACAGAAATGTCTGTACCAAAGGCTATTCCGCCATGTTTTACATTTGGACATGAGACATTAAGTTCTATTGCATCAATCCCACTTGTTGTTGACAATACTTTGCATAGTTCAATATTCTCTTCAATTGAGTGGCCAGCAACATTGGGAATTGCTGTTGCGCCTTTTTTAAGCAGAAAGGGAAGTTTTTTTTCAAGGAAAACTTCCAGTCCCACGTTTTCCAGGCCTATTGAATTTAAAACACCAGAGGCTGTTTCGTGGATTCTGTTTCCAGGGTTTCCTTTTCTAGGCTCAAGGGAAAGACCCTTTGTGAATATGGCTCCTATTTTGGATATATCCATAAAATTGGAAAGCTCTTCACCATAACCAGCAGTACCTGATGCAACTGTAACTGGATTTTTTAATATAAGGCTGCCTATTTTTACCTGTTTATTCAAGGGATTCTCCTGAGTTTGATTTTAGTAATAATTCCTAAAGATATAAGAGCATTTAATTTTAAATCAAAGTTAAGAAATTAGTTTTGATTTATTTTAGATAATAGAGGTGTGCAGGAGTCAAGAAAAAATTGAGTGAAGGGGTCAGAGCATGATAAAGGGGTCAGAGCATGATAAAGGGGTCAGAGCATTATTTGTATAATTTTGAAATAATCCAGTTGTTAAAATTCAAAAATCTGATATAATTGGATAAAATTTATATCACAATAGATTTAAAGAAGTAATAATTCTTCAGGGAACTTTTTTGTTTCCTTATAAAATACAATTTACGGAGACATAATTATGGTTGAACTTAAAACCAGCTTACGTGGGCTAATTAAAGATAAAAAATGGGTAGAGCTAAAGAATTTATTGAATGAATATGATTCAATTGAACTTGCTGAATTGATAGAAAAAACAACCGGGAAAGATGAGGCAATTCTTTTCAGATTGCTCAACAGGACGCAGTCTAAGGATGTTTTTCA
Organism: uncultured Leptospirales bacterium; assembly: GCA_964438485.1. Lineage (GTDB taxonomy): Bacteria > Spirochaetota > UBA4802 > UBA4802 > UBA5550 > JBBAGC01. The sequence goes on from CAYTLM010000136.1 coordinate 1,225, forward strand.
GCTTTTGTCACATGCAAAACAAAAACAAATAATAAAGGGCTTAGCCCAGAACAAGCAAAAGTTATCGGATTTACTTAATGATATGGATCCGGATGATAGAACTGCATTTTTCGAGGAGTTGCCAGGTGAAGTTACACAACAGCTCATGCAGTGGCTTACGCCGGAAAAACGGGGAATAACAATTGAACTTCTGGGATATCCTGAAGATAGTATTGGAAGGCTCATGACTCCAGAGTATGTGGCTGTTAGACCTCACTTTACTGTTGAAGAGACTTTTGAACATATAAGGAAATATGAAAGGGATTCAGAAACACTGAATGTTATATATATTGTTGATAATAACTGGAAATTATTAGACGACATTCGTATCAAAGAATTAATTCTGGCGTCTCCCCAACAAAAGATTGGCGAGCTTATGGATAGTAAATTCGTTGCACTCAATGCAATGGATGATCAGGAAAGAGCTATTAAAATATTCAGGGATTATGACAGAGTAGCCCTTCCAGTAACTAATGCTGATGGAATACTCATAGGTATTGTATCTTTTGATGATATAATGGACGTAGTTGAAGAAGAATCAACAGAAGATTTTCACAAGTTTGGTTCAATTCAATCTGCAATTTCAAACCCTTTAACTGAAAGGGTGTTTTCCTTGTACAAAAATAGAGTAGTATGGCTGGTAGCTCTGGTTTTTATGAATGTATTTTCAGGTGCAGCAATAGCAAATTTTGAAAATTTAATTCAATCAGTGGTATCATTGATTTTCTTTTTACCGCTTCTTATAGACAGCGGAGGTAATGCAGGGTCTCAATCTGCAACACTTATGATCAGGTCTTTGGCAATGGGAGATGTAAAGGTCTCTGATTGGTACAGATTAATTTTAAAAGAGCTGGCTGTCTCCCTGCTCCTGGGTATAACCATGGCATTAGCTGTTTCTGCTATAGCAAGCTTTAGAGCGCCTGAAATAGCCCTGGTTGTATCCATAACAATGCTGTTAACTGTTGTAAATGGGAGCTTAATTGGGCTTCTTTTGCCATTTGTTTTTACAAAACTAAAATTAGACCCAGCAACAGCCAGTGCACCCTTGATTACTTCAATAGCTGATATTAGTGGAGTGGTTATATACTTTTCAGTTGCAACCAGGGTTTTGGGATTTTGATTATAAAAGGGGTCAGAGCATTATTAAAAATTTTTTATTTGACATTGGAATTACAAGGATAAATTGATATTTTTTACAGATGAACATAATGTTTTTAATAAAATTTTTTATAATACGATGTAATAGAGTGGGTTAAGGTGGGAAAGAAGAATATATATTTGGCTTTTGATATAGATGGTACAATTTATGATGCAGGGGATATTCTGGAAGAGGCTTTTAGTGAAGGAATTGAATCTTATATAAAAAAAAAGCAGCATTTAGTATTAAAAAAACCCTCCAGAGAGGAGATAACTGCAACTTTAGGCCTTCCTCTTGAAGAAATTTTTCTACTCCTATTTTCTGAACTGGATGAAGTTGCCAGAAGCGAGCTTGCTTTTATTTGTACAGAAAATTTGGTGCGCATGATAGGAGAGAAAAAAGGCACTCTGCTTGATGGCGTTTTTGAAACTATAACAGAGCTTGATCGAAAAAATTATAAGATGCTTGTTGCTTCAAATGGGGTCAGAGCATATGTTGAAGCTATTTTGGAAACCTATGATCTTAAAAAGTTTTTTTCCAAACCATTTGTCTATCCAGAAGGGGATATTGTTAATAAAACAGGTGTGGTTGAGCATTATATATCAGTACTTGACGATCTTGAGCAGATAATTATGATTGGTGATCGTTATACAGACCTTGAAGCAGCAGTAAAAAACAGCATACCTTTTATAGGCTGTGCTTTTGGTCATGCGGGGGCTGGTGAAATTGCAGAAGAGAAGTATATTGTAAATAGTTTTAGAGAGATTCCTGATATTATCAGGGAAATAATTTTGGAGCAAGGGGTCAGAGCATCTTATCAAGATAAAAGCGAGGAGCCATGAAATTGATAAATGGGCATAGAAAGATTCATGTCTCTATTCAGATAATACTTTTATTACTGATATTGACAGGTTGTAATAGTAAAAAAATTTCTTTATCCAGGCCTCTTTTAGGTACAATTGTAAATATTACTGTATGTGGAGAAAGAAAAACAGCAATTGAGGCAATAAATGCTGCTTTTACTGAAATTGAAAGAATTCAATCTCTTTTTAATCCTTATGATAATAAAACAGATTTAGCCAGGCTTAACAGGGAAGGGGGTCAGAGCATGGTAAAACTGGCTCCAGAAGTGTTTGATTTGATAAAACAATCTGTAGAAATAAGTACTGCAACAGCAGGAGCTTTTGATATTACTTTTGCTTCTTTAGGTAAATTATGGGATTTTCGGTTGGAAAATTTTGTTCCTCCATCCGGCCATGAAATAAAAGAAAAATTAAAATATGTAGGTTATAAAAATATTCTTTTTCATGATGCTACAAGTGAAGTTGGCTTTAGTAAAAAAGGGGTCAGAGCAGATTTAGGAGGAATTGCAAAGGGTTATGCAGTTTTAAAAGCAGTAGAGACTTTGCAAAAACACGGTATAAGCAGCGGATTTGTTAATGCAGGCGGAGATATCCAGGTTCTTGGCAAAAATGCAGGTAAACCCTGGATTGTTGGTATAAAAAATCCTTCTGACAATGGAATTATTGGCACATTTGCACTTTCAGGCACAGATTCTGTAGCTACAAGTGGGGCATATGAACGCTACAGGGAGTACAATGGGAAGCGATATCATCATATTATTGATCCCCAAAGCGGTTATCCCGCTGATTCAGGGTTGATTTCTGTTTCTGTAATATGCTCTGACCCTGTTTTAGCAGATGCATATGCTACAGCTTTTTTTGTCATGGGATTAAACAGAACATCAAAATTTATAACTGAAAACAGTGGAATATCTGTAATTCTTATTGATGATAAAGAGAGAATCTTCGTTTCTAAAGCCTTAAAGGGGCGAGTAGAATTAAAAAAACAATACACTGTTCAATATTTTTAATAAAGTATTTTTTTGTTAAATTATATTATGTGACTGTTTTTTTACAGGGATGCCAGATGCCTTCTGTATAACTTTTCATATTCAAGAAATCGGTTTACTCTTTCAGCAAAGCTGTTTCCAAGATCGATAAAATATTGATGAGGTGTAATTTTAAGCCTTGGTTTATGTTTCTCTTCAAGATAAACTTTTATAGTTCCGTAGGAGGATTCCCGGGGATCGCGGATTACCTTTTTCCTTACTGGATTATAGGCAATATACCATAATAACCAAAGAAGATAGTTTTGTGGATCTTCGGAATGTTCAATTATTTTGCATTTAAAGCGTTCGTTCCATAAAGTTCCAGTTCTGCCATGCATTCTGTTGTATTTTTCTGTTATTCTTGCCTTAATGAACTGCATTATTTTTGATATGCTATGATCTTTATTTAATGTTTTGATAATAATATGGAAATGATTTTCTACAAATTCTAAATGTATCAGCTCAAAAGAGTATTTTTCTAAAGCCATATTGATCGATTCCAGCGCTATTTCCTTTACAAAATTAGGAGAAAGCATATTTCTTAACTCAATACAGCGGGAATAGCAATGATAGGTTAATTCAGGTTCACAAATTCTTAATGGTCTAGCCATTATGAGACCTCCTGTGTTATGTAATGTAGTTGCTCTGACCCTTTTCATCAAAGCCCTTATATAGGGCTTGATAAAAAGGAGAAATAACGAAGATTAAATCAGAATTGCAGATCATTGTACGATTTTAATGCTACTTCGAGCATTAAAAATAGAATTAACATACAGATGAAAGGTGTCATTTTATTACTCCTGTTAAAAGTTTTAGGTGCGTCATTATATATACGTTTTTGTAGAAATTTTTTTTGAATTTTTTTATAAAATTATGTTTTTTTTGCAGATTTTTTAAAATATTTTTAAATATGCTCTGACCCCTTTGTGTTACAGAAATATTGCTCTATAATCGGAAGTGTGCTCTGACCCCATTCTACAATTAATTAAAGAAATAATTGACAGGTAAGGAGAAAAAGGGAACAAAGTTATAGGAAAAATTGAGTTTATAATTGAGTTTTATGCCTGTTTTTTACAGTAATTCAATTTAGTAGAGTATATTGATCTGCGAATAAAATAAACTTGAGTATTGATGTTAATTTTTAAATAATAAATAATTACAGGATTAATAATGTATTCAGAAACAACTACACTTTACGAACCAAACCAGAAAATAAAAATCGGTTTTTTTAAAAGCTGTATAATAATGATTC
>CAYTLM010000137.1:0-5488 GCA_964438485.1 uncultured Leptospirales bacterium
TTTTGAAAAAAAAGTTTATAATAATATTGTTTTTTATTCTTTTTATTTCAGGCCTCTCTGTAGAGGGATGGTCTTCCGGAATTTTTAGTACAGGCATAGGAATAGGGGTTTCTGGAGATACAGGCGGGCTTGACAGTACAATGGCTTATATAAACTCTGAAATGCGCAAGTTCCAGATATTAGATCCTGGCATTGAAGTTTCTGAAATTGATAATCTCTATTCACCTGTTCTTGGATTTAATTTTTCCTATATTTACAACTACGCAATATTTAAAGCAGGCATGGAGTATTCCGGGAACTTTTTTTTCTTACGAAAAGGTTCTTTGGGAAACAACAATATAGAAATATCCTATGAAAGATTTACCATTCCTGTTTCCCTGGGAATTGTTATTCCTTTTGATGTAAAAAACAGATTTTATCTTGCAGGTGGAATTAACTATAGCTATGCCAATCTGCAAATAAAGCAATCCAATCCTGATCCTGCCTGGATATTGCCTGATAAAAAATACACTTGTGCAGATGATATTATGGGCTTGCATGTTAAAGCTGGTGCTGAAGTAATTTTTTATAAAAATTATTCTCTGGTTATTGAAGCAACGAAATTCTTTGGCTTTAAAAAGACTGCAAAAAGTGAGGAGAAGAATGGGGAGTTTTCTCTCAGGCTTGACGCTTTTCAGATTACAGCAGGGATTAATTATTCAGTGAATATGTAAGTGTGGAACAGGTGTTTAATTATATAATTGTATTTTTAGCAGGTACAGCTTGTGGCAGTTTTTTTTATACACTTGCTTTAAGGTATGCTACTGGTAAAATAGCGGAGAATCCTCTTGAGGCTCTTTTGGGCAGATCTCTATGCCCCTCTTGCAAAAAACAGATAGGTGTTTTATATCTTGTTCCCTTGTTAGGATATTTTTTATCAAAAGGCAAGTGCCCTGATTGTGGATGCAGAATAAGTCCTCTTTATCCTTTATGGGAAATAATATATGGCGTCCTGGCTATTGCTGTTTTTAAATTTTCTGGTTTCGGATTATTTCCTCTGTCAATTTTTGTTCTTTGCTCTGTAAGTATTTGTATTGCAATTGTTGATTTTCATTCTTTTATTATTCCGGACAGCCTTGTTTTACTATTCTTTATTGTTTCTTTATACCCTGTTTTTTTACAGGGGCAATGGCTCAACAATGCTGCAGGCCTGGCATTTCTTTCTGTTTTTTTTCTTTTGATAATGCTTATTTTCCCAGGAGCATTTGGGGGAGGGGATTTAAAGTTTTTTGCAGCATCCGGCTTCTTTTTTGGTCTTGAGGAATCTGTGGTGCTTTTGGAGGTGGCTCTTATAACAGGTGCAGTTATAGGCAGCTTATGGGGAATTATGAAAAAAAAGGGGCTTAGGGTAAAAATTCCCTTTGCTCCCTTTATTGCCTGGGGAATAGTAGTTACCATTTTTTTTGGCAGGCATATCCTTTTATGGTACTACACCCTGATCTATTGAAAAAGACTCATTATCCCTTTGCCTTCAGGATTTTCAATAACACCTTTTTCTGTAATAATTGCAGTGATGTTTTTTGCAGGTGTAACATCAAATGAAGGGTTAAGTATTTTTATGCCCTCTGGAGCTATTTGTACATTTTTTATATATGCTACTTCATCAATGCTTCTTTGTTCAATTACTATGTTATCACCGGTTTCAGTTTCCGGATCCAGTGTAGATATGGGAGCAGCAATAAGAAAGGGGATGTTGTGTTCTTTGGCACAAACTGAATGAGTATATGTTCCTATTTTATTTGCCACATCGCCATTTTTTGCAATTCTGTCTGCACCAACAATTATTTTTTTAATTACACCGGTTTTCATAAAATGACCAGCCATGTTGTCAGTAATAAGAGTAACAGGAATATTGTCCTTGTACAATTCCCATGTTGTAAGCCTGGCTCCCTGGAGATATGGCCGTGTTTCACAGGCAAAGACCTCAATTTTTTTACCTTCTTCAATAGCTGATCTTATAACTCCCAGTGCAGTGCCATAACCCCCTGTTGCAAGGGCTCCTGCATTGCAGTGTGTCATTACCACGTCTCCATCTTCAAGAAACCTGCGTCCATTTTCCCCCATTTTTTTGTTTATTATTACATCATCTTCCAGTATTTGTAATGCTTCTTTTTTAAGCGCTTTTTTGAGCTCACCTATATCATCGATTTGGGAAGTAATTTTTTTCATTCTGTTTATAGCCCAGAAAAGGTTTACAGCAGTGGGTCTTGTTGCTGCAAAAATTTCAAAGACCTTGTTCATTTCTTCTCTGAATTCTTCAATATTAGTGGCCTCAGAATGTTTTGCAGCAAGTGCAATGCCCATTCCAGCTGCAATACCGATTGCTGGTGCTCCTCTTGTTACCATTGATGTAATAGCATCAGCAACATCAAGGTAATTGTTGTAGGTGTGGTATTGTTCTTTTAAAGGGAGCAGCCTCTGGTCAAGAATTGATACAGAATCTTCATTCCATTTTATTGTATAATACATCTTTTTATACCTCAGTTATTTCTGTTGATCTTATATTTTTTCATTTTAATTACTCGTCCTGAATCGCTCCAGGAAACTTCATCCATGTGAATGCGTATTATTAAAAGGCCTCGCCCGCTGTTTTTAAAAAAATTTTCCGGGTCCCTTGGATCAGGTAAAGTCTGAAAATCAAAACCCTGACCCTGATCTGCAATTTCATATGAAACATAATCAGGTGTAAATTCGTATGTGATTTTTACTATTCGCTCATTGTAGGGGGCAATAACACGCCTTTTTTCAATTTCCTCATTAAATTTACCAATACCCCCCTTGTCCCTCAGGGATGAATCTATTTCAAGGTTGCCGTGAAACATGGAGTTTGTAAGGGCTTCCTTTAGTGAAAGCGCTATATTTTCAGAAGTAGTATAATTAAAAAGACCGGAAGGAACAAGGTCTTTTGTAAGTTTAAAAGAAATAGTGTTTATAAGCTCCCCATCATTGGGAATAGAAAAAACAGATTTTTCATATTTTTTATATTTGCCGGAACTCTCAGCAAGCTTCCTTTCGGTTTTTCTTTTCAGGGCAGATCGCACTGAAGCTGTGAGGTAGTTTATGTCAAAGGGTTTGCGAATGTAATCGCTTGCTCCATATCTCAAGGCTCTTATTGCGTCTTCAACATTTCCATGGCCACTTATAATCAGCACAGGAGGGGGTTCCTCTGCACTGTTTATTCTGCGTAAAAGCTCAATGCCATCCATTTTCCTTAGCTTAATATCTGTGATAATAAGGTCAACAACGGGATCACCGTCTTTCATATAGTATATAAGATCTTCAGCCTTTTCAAAGGAGATAACATTATATCCTATTCTTGAAAGTTTTTTTTGAAGGGTAATTCTAATCACCTCTTCATCATCTACAACCAGGATTCTGGGGATATGACTTTCTATCAAATCAGCTTCCTTTTTATATTAATTCTTTTTTAAGAATTTTTATCATTGTTGCCAAGGATCAGGTGTCCCATTCTATCCCGTTTTGTTTCAAGATAAAATCTGTTATCATCACCTGGCTGAATTTCAATGGGAATTCTGTCTGTTATAGTCAGCCCATAGCCTTCAATGCCTATCATCTTTTTGGGATTGTTGGTTATAAGTTTAATTTTGCTCAAGCCCAGGTCTACCAGTATTTGAGCGCCTATTCCATAGTTTCGCAGATCAGATGGAAACCCTAATTTTATATTAGCCTCAACTGTGTCCATTCCCTCATCCTGAAGATGGTATGCCTTAATTTTATTGCCAAGTCCAATGCCTCTGCCTTCCTGCCTAAGATAGAGGATTACCCCAAAGCCATTTTTTTCTATATAGTTCATTGCACTGTGAAGCTGTGATCCGCAGTCACATCGTCTTGATGCAAAAACATCACCTGTAAGGCATTCAGAGTGCACTCTTACAGGAACTTCTTTATTGCCTTCTATATCGCCTTTTACCATGGCTATATGGGTTTCCTTGCCAACCTCTGTGTCATAGGCAATTATTTTAAAGTTTCCAAAAGCTGTAGGCATGTCAGCTTCAGAAACCCGCTTAATCAGCCGTTCTTTATGTTGTCTGTATTTAATAAGATCTGCAATAGTTGCAATTTTTAATCCATGTTTTGCAGCGAATTTATCAAGGTCAGGCCTGCGTGCCATTGTTCCATCATCATTAAGTATTTCACAAATTACACCAGCTGGTTTTAGCCCTGCCATGCGGGGGAGGTCAACAGCACCTTCAGTATGCCCAGCTCTTACCAGAACACCGCCCTTTTTAGCTGCAAGGGGAAAAATATGTCCGGGTCTTCTTAAATCATCCGGTTCGGTTTCATCATCAATGAGTACCTGCACAGTTTTTGCCCTGTCATGAGCAGATATGCCTGTTGTTGTACCCTCCACAGCATCTACAGATACAGTAAAGGCTGTCTGGTACTTGTCAGTGTTTTCCAGAACCATGAGGTCAAGGCCAAGTCTTGCAGCCCTGTTTTGAGTCATTGGAACGCAAATAAGCCCTCTTCCATGGGTTGCCATAAAATTTATAATTTCAGGTGTGCAGTGCTCTGCTGCTATAATAATGTCGCCTTCATTTTCCCTGTCCTCGTTATCTACAAGGATAATCATTTTGCCATTTCTTATATCTTCAATAACTTCTGGTATAGTGCTTGATTTCATAATTATTCTCCAGTGTATTACGTCATTCTGACACAATCATTTAAAGCATTATAATTTCAAATGTTTTTTTAAATTTCAATTTTTACATTAAAAGGTTTATTGATGCTTTAAGTTTAAAGACCCCATCTCCTAACCTCTTCCCCGCAACAGGGAAGAGGAAGTGATAATATATATTTTTTACTGATATGAAATTTTGAGTTCCAGTAAGATGGGGGTCAGAGCAGTAATTTAATGTACTATTATTTGATATTTATTTTGTTTTATGGAGTTATTTTTTCAATAATAGCTATTGCTGTTGCATAGGATTTTTCGTGGCTTATGGAAATGTGCAAAATGGTATTTTTTGTATCAGAAAAAATGATTTCAGGATTTGCAACATAGGGTTTCCCCTTTGTATCATTTAAAATCGATAGCTGGGAAAAATCGAAGGATTTACCCAAGGCTTTAACAATAGCCTCTTTAGCAGCAAAGCGGCCTGCAACAAAATATTCAGGATTATTGCCTTTTATTGTTTCAATTTCTTCCATGCTTAAAACTTTATTCAGGAATTTTAAGCTGTGCTCATCCATGAGTTTTTTTATGCGGGAAATATCAGTAATATCTGTGCCTATTCCTTTTATCATGATGCTTCTTCCAGCATATCCAGAGCAGTTAAAATTTCCTCTATATCCATGCTTTGTATTATGCGGCTTCTTAAAGAAGCAGCGTTTTTTATGCTGTGAATATATTTTACAATATGTTTTCTCATGAGTTTTATTCCCCAATCGCCATATTCTTCAATCAGCATAAAAAGATGTTCTTTTA
>CAYTLM010000138.1:0-5381 GCA_964438485.1 uncultured Leptospirales bacterium
AGAATAGGAAAAGAAAGAGGCGGCTATTGGGAAGTTGTTTAAGTCAGTATTATTGAGATTTAGCTAAAGAGATTTTTTTTAAAATTATTGTGCTCTGACCCCCCTCTGTAGCAAAAAAAGCCATTTAACTGGAATATGTAGATGAATAAAATAAATAAAACAAAAAACAAAACAATTCAAAGCCTTGTAGATATTCTGGGAAGGGCAAATTAAAATCAGTCAAAATAGCTTGACTCTTACTTGTATTCTATTAATTTATATATTATGAATACCTATATTAAAGCAACATCAGACATATTTATACACTACCTGTTCGGATCGGAATCAAACAAAGATCTGCTGCTTTCTTTTATCAATGCAGTTCTTGAAGATGCAGATATGCCCCTTATTTCCAACGTTGAAATAAGAAATCCCTTTAATCTAAAAAAATATCACTATGATAAGCTTTCCATAGTAGATATAAAAGCCACAGACGAAAAAGGGCAGATATACGATATAGAAGTCCAGTCTTTTAAAGATGAATTTTATGCCAACCGCTCCCTTTACTACTGGGCAAAAATATATTCAGATCAGTTAAAAGAAGCAGAAGGATATGTTGAGCTGAATCCGGTAATATGCATTAATCTCCTTGATTTTATTTTAATAAAAGAACTTCCTGAAGTGCATACCTGTTTTCTTGCCATGGAAAAAAATAATCATGAATATGCTCTTTCAAATCACTTTAAAATACATTTTATAGAGTTGCCTAAATTTTATAAAAAACATAAAGGCTTAAAAAAACACTTAGATAAATGGGTACAATATTTTATACATGAAGGAAAGGAGGATGAAAAAATGAAATATATATTAAAAAGCGATCCTATTAAAAAGGCTCATGAAGAATATATAAAGTTCTCATCAAATGATGAATATCGGGAAATCTACGAAGCGCGCCTTAAATGGCAGAGAGATCACAATACCCGCATAGAAGTTGCCCGCAGGGATGGTATTGCAAAAGGCAAGGCTGAAGGCAAGGCAGAGGGTATTGCTGAAGGCAAGGCAAAAGGTATTGCTGAAGGAGAATATGCACAAGCTGTAAAGGCAGCCAGGGTGATGATTAAAAAGGGCTATGATGCAGAGCTTATCAATGAAGTAACAGGGCTTTCTGTTGAGGAAATTAAAAATCTTTCAAGGTAGCTTTTAAAAGCTGAATTTTTTTAAATGGAAAATTTTTAAAATCTATGCTATTATTCTTTATTTTACAGATAAGGTTGTAAATAGGGGATGAATGAAAAGGGTGTGGATATTCTTTAATATTGCTTGATTTTAGAGGTTTAATTTTTTAAATGGGCAAAAGGGGCAATATGAAAGATGTAAAAAGAAAAGTCGAAAGAGGAACTATATCATTTGCTCTTTAGACTGTGCTTTTTTAACTCATAAATGGAGCAATTATGAAAGCATTTAAAACCAGAATCAGGCTTAAAGATCTTAGAAGTATTATAGATATACCAAAAGATATTGTTTCTCCGGAAGTCGAAATTATTATTTTGTCAGATATTACTTCACGAAAACCATTATCTGTTAAAAAGGAGCGGGGTAAGGTCGGGGGGATTTTGAATAAATATGCCGATTCCAGGTTAATTAAAAATGAGAAAGAGAAGGCCTGGACCAAAATTATAGAGGATAAACATGGTTTATTGTGATGCCAATATTGTTTTAAGGTATCTGTTACGTGATAATGAAGATCAGTACAAAATTTCTTTGGATATAATTGAAAAAAAAGACGTGTTTCTTCTTAATGAAGTGACAGCTGAAATTGTCTATGTGCTTCTTAAGATATATTCTATTGAAAAGAAAAAAGTTTCTAGTATTTTAAAAAAATTATTTTTATATCCTAATATTTATTTTTATTCAAAGGATGTAATCCTTGATGCACTTGATATTTTTTCTGAAAATTCAATAGATTATGTAGATTGTATTTTATGTGCGTATAATATCATTGAAGACCGTAAAATCATATCATTTGACAAAAAAGTTGTTTCATTTATAAAAAAATCAAAATTGTAAAAAGGAAAATTAAAAGATGAAAGAGGCAAGTTTAACTTTATACTTTCAACTTTGCTCTTTAGACTGTATTCCTTATATGCCAATATAGTTGTCGTGTAAATTAAAAGATGAGAATAAGGTTCTGACCCCTTGTGCCAAAAATAGCTGTTTAACCGGAATATGTAGATGAATAAAATAAACAAAACAAAAATAAAAACAAACCAAAGCCTTGAAGATGATGTAGTTTTGCGTGTTGAACATCTTTCCAAAAAGTTTTGTCGTACTTTAAAGCGGAGTATGTATTACGGCACAATTGATATTGCCAGGTCAATGCTTGGAATTAATTATGATACAGGGAAACTGCGGAAAGATGAATTCTGGGCTCTTGATGATGTAAGTTTTGAGCTTAAAAAAGGGGAAACCCTTGGTATTATAGGTGTTAACGGGTCGGGCAAGTCAACACTTCTCCGTCTTATAACCGGGATATTTCCCCCTGATAAGGGTAAAATTTCATTTAAAGGCCGTATTGGCGCCCTTATTGCAGTTGGCGCAGGTTTTCATCCCCACATGACAGGGCTTGAAAATATTTACCTTAATGGCACTATACTTGGAATGACTCGCAAAGAACTTGATGCAAAGATGGATGAAATTATTGATTTTGCAGATATTGGCGATTTTCTTGATGCACCTGTTAACACCTATTCAAGCGGTATGAGGGTAAGGCTTGGTTTTGCTATAGCTGTACATTGTGAACCGGATATACTGCTGGTTGATGAAGTGCTTAGTGTGGGAGATATTTCTTTTCGTAATAAGAGTATGAGAAAGATGGCTGAGCTTAAAGAAAAAGCAAAGGGGCTTATTTTTATAAGTCATAACCTGGATCAAATAAGAGTTTTGTGCAGCCGTGTGATCGTTATGGAAGAAGGGAATATCCTGTTTGATGGTGGCACTGATGAAGGGCTTATTAAATATGAGAATATGAGTAAGGATAAAAGAGTTAGTTCTATCAATAAAGAATATGATTTGAATGGTTTCATAAAAGAGAGGCGGGGTGATGGCGAGAGAGTTGTAACAAAGTTTATTGGGGTATTAACTGCTAATCATAAGCAAACTAAAGAAATAAAAATTAATGACTCATTAAATGTGTTTATTGATTTTGTTATAAATGAATATTGTGAAGAGATATATTTTTCAGTTGTTATTAGCAATGAAAAGCGAGACGTACATTGCATTTGGGTAAAGAGTAATGATACAAAAGATGTAGTTTTTAAAAATATTGATAAAGGTTCTTATAGAATAAAAGTGTCATTTCCTCAACATCATCTTGCACCGGGTGTCTATTTTGTCAACTATGCAATTAGGAATTCAAAAACAAGTGAAATATACGAGCAAAATTTTACAAATGTTTCATTCAACGTAAAGTCAGATAATCACTATGAAAGAGGAATTATTCTAGCAGAAGAATCCTGGAATTTAGAGAGTCTAAGCAATGAACAATAATTTGGATTTCAATAGACTTAATGCTTTTTTACACTTATGTTATCTCCCTGATGTTTCAACTGAATATATTCAGCATATAGTTGATAATCCAAATGATTTTAGAAAACAAAAAAAATGGATGGCTACCCAGGATACAAATACTTTAGTTAAAGAGGGAGCTATACTTTTAAAGAATGTTTTTAAATCTTTTGCGGATAAATTACCTGAGAATAAAAATATTATTCCATTAAGCGGCGGTTTGGATAGTAGAGCGATATTAGCACTTTTAATTGAACTTGGATTAAAAGATAATATCATTGCTGTAACCTATGGGACACCGGGAACCTTTGATTATGAAATTGGCAAACAGGTGGCACAATTTGCTGGTGTGAAGAACAAACAAATAAATCTTAATAAAGAAAAGATTTTCAGGAAAAAGCTGATTGATACTTGTTCAACAAAGGGAAGCTGGACTTCTCTTACGGAATCCTACTATAATAGAATTTCTGTAAATATGTATGGTGATGACAAAATTTACTGGTCTGGTTTTTTTGGAGATAATATTGCTGGTAGTCATTATAAACCGGGTTATGAAAAGTTGACTTGGGATGAAGCAAAAAAAGAGTTTTGGGACTATAACAAATGGGCAAAAAATAGTTCTATGGTTTTTACACATAAAGAATTTGACTTTATGACTGTTTTACCTTCTAATCCGCTACTTGAAGATCCGTATTTAATATCTTTTCCTGAACAGTTAGATCTATGCATAAGGCAAATAGCCTGGATAAAGAAAGCAATTGTTGATATCGCTCCATCAGTAATAACCCCGTTTTCTCATCCTGAATGGATTAGTTTTATGCTTGCGGCCCCTTTTGAATTGCGCAGAAATTCTGAACTCTACAAAATGATTTTAATTAATTCGTTTCCAGAGTATTATATGTTGCCTACAAAAAATTTAGGTGGAAAGCCTTTGATTGAAGGTACACAGATGGTTGAAAAAAAATCTATAGTAAAATCATTCATGAGCTGTTATTTGAGAAAAAAGAATAAAAATATCAATAAAGGGCTTAATTATATTGATTTTGATTTTGCCTATAGACATAGAGATGACTTTGTTAAGTTGGCTACAGATAGTTTATCAAACTTGGATAAAATGAAAATAATATCATGGGTGGACATAGAAAACTTATGGGATAATCATAAAAAAGGAAAGTCAATTCTATCACAGACTATTAAATCACTGATATCCTTGGAGATAAGCTGTAACTATAGACGTGATTAAATAAAGGGTAATACAATGAATGCAAATGATTCGCTTGATGAAATAATAACTGAGAAAATGAAAGAGTATTATTATGATTTATATAAAGTTCAATTAAACCTTCCACATTTTGAAGCAAAAATAGTTGAGCGTCTTGAAGAAGAAAAACTTAGAATAGCTCCTCTTATTGATGAAATAGAAAAATATCTTAATTTAAAATTTAATAATTCTCTCAGGGTCCTTGTTCTTGGCGGTGGAACTGGAGGCGAAATGGTGGAATTTCATAATAGGGGTTGTGAAGTCTATGCTATTGAACCATTTGACAAAGCCATAGAGATAATTCATTTAAAAGCAGATAAACAGGGTATTCCAAAAGATAGAATTTATAAGTGTGGTGCTGAAAGCCTTCCTTTTAACGATGGTTTTTTTGACTTTGTTTATTGTTATACTGTGATTGAGCATGTGCAGGATGTGGACAAGAGTATTAGTGAAGCAATTAGAGTAACTAAAAAAGGTGGCAGGTTGTTTTTCCTTATGCCCGATTACAGACAGTTATTTGAGGGGCATTACAAAATGTATCTGCCACTCTTTTTACCAAAATTTATATCAAAAATTA
>CAYTLM010000139.1:0-5242 GCA_964438485.1 uncultured Leptospirales bacterium
AAGGAGAAAGGCCTGAAAATTATTTACAAAATACTGCATAAATCCTTTTAACCTAAACCGATCTTTTCAATGAGCATAAAAAGGTTAACTGTATAATTTACCAGCATATGAATCATCCAGGGACCAAAAAATATTATGGCAAAAAATATGGCTATAATCTTGGGAACAAAAGTAAGAGTCTGTTCCTGAATGGATGTTGTTGTTTGAATTATTGAAACTATAAGCCCCACAAACATACCCACACCAAGAACAGGAGCAGCAACCACAAGAGTAATGAGCAAAGCCTCTCTTAATATTTTTATTACCATTATATCTGTCATTTTATATCTCCATCATCACCTGAATGATTTCACCAGCTCATAGATCAAAAGATTCCACCCGTCAACCAGCACAAAGAGAATAAGTTTAAAAGGAAGAGAGATCATTACAGGCGGAAGCATTATCATACCCATTGCCATAAGGGCACTTGCAATAACCATATCTATAACAATAAAAGGAAGAAAAAGATATATCCCTATTTCAAATGCTATCCTGAGCTCACTTATCATAAAAGCAGGAATAAGGCAGTAAGTGGGAACTTCTGTTTTATTTTTGGGCTTTTCAATATTAGACAGTTTAATAAAAAGGGCAATATCCTTCTCCCTTGTTTGCTTAAACATAAACTCGCGAAGAGGCTCAATGCCTTTGTCATAAAACTGCTGATTGGAAATTTTCCCCTGTAAATATGGCTGAAGCGCCTTTTCATTCATCTCGCTAAAAGTGGGAGCCATAATAAAAAATGTCAAAAAAAGAGAAAGCCCCACAATTACCTGTGTAGGAGGCATCTGCTGAAGAGAAAGCGCCCTTTTAACAAAATCAAGAACAATAACCACCCTGGTAAAAGCAGTTGTCATAAGTATTATAGATGGAGCCAGGGTAAGTATGGATAACAAAAAAAGTATTTGCAGACTAAGGGCCACATCTTTTGGGCTTGTTGCCTCTGAAATATCAAAGGCAATCTTAGGAATAGGCATCCTTACCCCGCCAATGTCCTGAGCAGCAAGAACAGCGGGAATTAGAAGAAAAAACCCCAAATAGGCAAATAGCGAATATTTAATCTTCATTTGACCCGTTCATTTTCTTTAGTCTGTTTTTTTGACTATTAAGATATGAGACATCCAGGTCCTCACCTGATACCTCTTCCATTTTATAGACCCTGCCCTTTCCTTCCCTTTTCTGATTAATAAAGGAAACTGCTTTACCCACCTGCTCAGTGAGAAATTCCTGAAAACCCTTTCCTGCAACAGGGGCTGTTCTTGAACTCAAAAGCCTTATTCTATCTATCTCATCCTTATCCTTTATTTCTGTAAGGAGGCTGATATTATTCTCCGAAGCTCCAAGCAGAAAAACTTTTCCAGCCATATCCACAACATGAAGCGTTTTCCCTGGTCCAAGGGGCACAACAGAAAGCACCTGCACAACGTTTTGACCTGACAGTTGTATCCCTGACTTCTGCTGTATAAATCTGAAAAACATATAAAAACCAACTGCTAAAAGCCCAAGAACAAGAAGAGTTTTAAGCATAAGCCAGCCATAGGACTCCTCTTCAACCTTAGGTCTAAAGTCATCCTCAGCAAAGCCCTCTCCAGGGGCTTTTTCCGCAGCTTCTTTATTCTCCTGCGTTATGTCTCCTTTAACCTCAAAGCTTTTTCCCAGCTCCTGATTATCCTGAGAATAGGCACAAAAACAGGAGTAGCTGCCTATGGAAAAAACCATAAGAAAAATAAAAAAAAGACCAAGGATTAAACCCTTATTATTACGAAAAGATATTGTATTATTATGTCTCATAGTATTTTACAATTATAATCTTTCCTGTATTTAATTTTCAATGTATCCGCCCATTTTAAAACAGCTTAAACTATATTAATATAGCTCATATATAAATTTTAGTCTTTTAATAAAACAAAAACTATTTATGCACTGTGCGAAACCTTTCATCCTGACTGACTATATCAGTTACACGAACACCAAAGTTTTCATCAATTACAACAACCTCGCCCTTGGCAATCAGCTTCCCATTAACCAGAAGGTCCACAGGCTCTCCTGCAAGTTTATCAAGTTCAATAATAGAACCTTCACCAAGTCCAAGTATATCCTTAACAAGCTTTGATGTTCTACCAAGCTCAACAGTCATGGTCATTTCAACATCAAGAAGAAGGGTTATATCTCCATAACCACCAGTTGTTATGCTTTCACCCATTTGAGGAAATCGCACAGAGCTTATCTGCGCCTGAGGAGAGCCAGACTGCTGTTGAGGCATAGCCCCACCCACTCCGCCACCAGCGACCCTTCCCAAAGTTGAAGCTATACTGCTATCCATAATATGATAGAGTTTGGAATTAATTACTCCATCAATTATAATGTCATAGGTTATTTTTACCAGCTCACCATAGGGAAGTTGAAGAGCATTACCACTTTCAGCAATTGACACAACAGCGGGTGTGGTATTAACAGTACCCCCTGTTTTATTCCCAAACTGGGTTGCCATTGATGAAACAAACTGATTTGTAAACTCCTGAATTGTGCTTTGATGTGCATCGGATATTTCAGCAGGAGCAGTACCGGACTCATCCCCCATCATAAGGGAAGAAATAGACCCAGCATCATTGTAATTAAAAACAATAAGGTTTTTCCCATTTATGCTTCCAGTATAATCCATTGAAACCTGGACATACCTTCCATGAAAATCATGCTTCATTGCATCCTGAGGTTTAACCTCAATCACAGGGTTTGACAGAACTAGATTTTTACCACCCAGGTATCCGCTCAAAGAAGGGGCAACCATAGCCACTGCTGAATTTATTAAATTACGCAAACTGCCCTGCTCTGCTGGAGTAAAGAGCGCAGATCCACCACTGGAAAAGGACATATCCAGCCCACCAAGAGGATCCGGGGCAGAGGTTATATCATCAGCTCCCTGTAATAGAGCATCTATTTCGTCTTGTGATAAGGAGCCGTCTCCCATAGTTTCCTCCAATTCAATCTGTTGTCAATTGCCATAATTGACGAAAAAATTAATTTATAACAAATTCTTTAAAATAAATTTCTTTTACCTTTCCAGAAATAAGCCTTATATTTATATGAGCCTTTATCTCTTCTCCAAGGGTTAAGGCTCCAGTCATGGAATTTAACTCCTCAAAAGTTTTACCCTGAAGAAGAATGTTTATAATATGCTGTATCTCATCTCTCCGCTTTATAAGCTCATTATTAAGTTCAGGGCTGGCTTCATAAGCTAATGAAATCTGCAATTTAATAAAATGAGGCTCAGCATCTGAAGTTGTCTTTGAAAATGCCGGAAGCTCATAAGTAGCTAAAGGAGGAGGAGGCGGTGCTGCTATTATATCCTGGCTCTTTTCGTATCTGCTCTCCTGAACATTTTTAGCAACCAGGAAAGAAATACCTATCATAAGAACAACCAGTATTATACCGCCTGCAACATACAAAAGTATCTTTACAATTTTCGATGTATCTGCGCTCTCCTCAATCCCTCTTGATTGCGCCTCATCTTCCATTACATCTCTTTCTTCATCACCCATATATTCCGCCATTATTTTGGTTTTAAAAACCATATATAATATTTATTAACAAACCCCGTAACCAGGACACTTATGTGACATAATAGCAAACATTAATGTAACATGTCAATTAATTTATTCATTATCATAAAAATGTTACTATTATTTACTACCTCCACTCCTCATCAGGCAAGGGTCTGTCTATTCTTTTATCAGTGCCCTTTTCAAATCCCTTGTCCCTAAGAATAACCACATCAACCCGCCTGTTATAGGCTCTCCCCTCAGGGGTATTATTTGTATCAAGAGGCCGTTGCTCACCAAAGGCAGCAGCTGAAAGCTGTTTTGGATTAACTTTTTCCACCTCCTGAAGATACCTTAGAACATTTATTCCCCTTGCCCCTGACAGCTCCCAGTTTGTAGAAAATCCCCTGGTTGCACCTGGAGCACTTATTGGATTGCTATCAGTGTGTCCTTCAATTCTTGTAAAATTTGATATTTCACGCAATATATTTCCAACTTTTGCAAGCACTGGTTTCATTTCATTTTTCAAAGCCCCGCTTCCTGGCTCAAAAAAAGCATCACTTGCAAGGGTTATAACAAGCCCCCGCTCATCCTCTGTTACCCTTACTTTTTTTGTTTCTATTTCAGGTTTAAAAATAGAAACAGCCTTCTGGAGCTTCTGGGAAAGGGCTCGACCCTGGGCTGTAGATGGGAGATTTTTCATATTTTGCCCCATCTCAACAAGTTTACCAGAAGAAAGGGAATAGCCCCCCTCCATCATGCCCAAAGAACCCCTGAAGGAGCTGAGAACAAGATAAAAGTCTTCCCCTTCAATATCAGCAAAGCTCATCATAACAATAAAAAAAGTCAGCAGAAGTGTTGTCATATCACTCCAGGATACCATCCAGGCAGGAGTACCTGCCTGCTGCCTTTTTTTCCTTTTAATTGCCACTAATCACCAACCTCTTGTGTGATCTCTATTCTCTGTGAAGGCTCAAGAAAAGCTATAAGCTTATCCCTTACTATTCTGGGGTTATCCCCTGCCTGAATAGACAAGGTTCCTTCTATCATTATAAGCTTTACAAGAACCTCTTCCGCCGCTCTTAAATCAAGCTTATTAGAAATAGGTATCAAAACCCCATTAGCAATCAAGGCTCCATAGAGAGTCGTGATAAGAGCTGTAGACATACCAGGTCCAATCGATGCCTTATCCTCCAGGTTTACCATCATAAGAATAAGCCCTATAAGAGTTCCTATCATACCAAAGGCAGGTGCAAGGAATCCCCAGTCATCAAAGAGCTTTTTCCCTTTTTCATGTCTTTCCATTATATAAGAAAGCTCTGTTTCCATCACCCTTCTTACCAGCTCGGGATCTGTTCCATCAACAACCAGACGTATACCGCTTTTAAGAAACTCATCGTCCAGTTCATCCACATTGTCTTCAAGAGCTAGAAGCCCCTCTCTCCTGGCCTTTTCTGAAAATGATACCAGGGTTATTATTAAATCTTTAGGATTAACCTCAGGCGCAAAAAAAGCAAATCTCGTTATTTTCCCCATCCCAAGAATATAGCTTAAATCATTTGATGCGAGCAAAGCTGCAAAGGAGCCCCCTACTGTAATCATAATTGAAGCCGGGTCCCAAAACAACCCAAAATCCCCATTGGCAAAAATAATACCAAGAACCTGAA
>CAYTLM010000140.1:0-5240 GCA_964438485.1 uncultured Leptospirales bacterium
CAGGACAACCTTTGATGATTACAAGGAACAGCTATTCACAAAGGCTTTTTAATGGTGATATAGGTATTGTTACTGAAACAGGAAAGGAGGTGTCGTTTCAGGCAGATGGCGGTGATGTGCGGGAGATCCCTCTGATAAGAATCCCTGAGCATGAAACAGCCTTTGCCATGACAGTGCATAAAAGCCAGGGTTCGGAGTTTGACAATGTTCTTGTTGTACTCCCTTTTAATTGGAATCGGGTTTTAACCAGGGAGCTTCTTTATACTGCAGTTACAAGGGCCAGAAAAAAAGTGATAATTTCCGCTTCTGAGGATATTCTAACAGGGATTGTGAAAAGCCCTGTTAACAGATCAACAGGGTTAAGGGACAGGCTGTGGCAGTAAACTTGTTTAGAAGTTTTATTCCTCGCTATTTAAATAAACACCGTGAAGATAGTGATTAGCTATTTTTGAGGTTACCTTTTTATCAAGGTAGTTTTTGTTTGTAATAGTGGATTGATACACTATCATCATTATTGAGCCAATAAGCATTGATGCAGTAATTCCTGCTGATATATCCTTTTTAAAAATACCTGCATCTCGCAGTGTAGTTATCTCCTTTGAAAGCGTTTCAATTATTTTACCCAAAAATTCTGAAACTTTTTCTACAACGTCATTATCTGTGCCAGGGATTTCTCTGAAAATAAGCTTAATAACAATGGGTTCTTCTGAAAAAACAGTGAGGCAGGAAGCTATCCTGTTGTCAATAAACTGTACTATTTTGTCATTCTCCGGCTTGTTCTGGAGAAAATCGTTCAAGTCATCAGGGTCCAGATTATCTTCTATTGCTTCTGAAACAGAGTCAAGTATTGCATAAAGAATTTCTTTCTTGTTGCTAAAGTACTGGTACACTGTGCCGCGGGCAATTGCAAGCTTTTCACAGACCTGGCCAATGTGTGTACTCTGAAATCCCTTTTCAAGGAACATTTCTTTAGCTGTATCTATAATCTGCTGCTTACGTCTTTCACCTTTAGGCGGCATTGTATTTACCTCTCATGCTTGACAAAAAAATTATTATTATAAGGAAGTTTTCTTTTTACGAACCGGTTCATCCCAAAAATAGCATCAGATTATATGCGACGACCAGTTGTTCTTTTTTTCTGTATGCTATTAATTTCACTTTTTATTGGAATTAAAGCTTCTTTTAGTTCTTTAATTACTTTATCAGCTTTTTCCTGCAATTCTTTACTCATGGGCATCTCTTTTTAATTGGTAGTTGCTTTTTAGTATTATCGTATTAATTTTAATAACTCTATACAGGAAAAAGTAATTATATATTTAATTTAAAATACATATATAATACTTATTTTGTATATAAAGTAATAATTATTGATTAAAGGTCAATGAGTTTTTAGAAGAGTTTGGAAAATTAATTGTATTGTATTGTTTTTTTTCAATAAATCCATGAAATACCTGAAATCAGGCAAGCATGTTAATAGCATTGCCTGATTTTGAACTATTTTCCTCTTTTACCTGTATTTCTACACCAATAAGCATGAAAAGGAAATTTTGAACTTCATTAAGATCCATCATTGCAGCTTTAGAGTAAGTTTTTATATTTTCCTGTTTTTCTGTTTTGTTTGAATTCAGGATTTCAGCAATATTATTATCTTCGCTTAATCTATTCCAGGTTTCTTTTCTTTCACCAGAGACCGGATAGGCTGGTATTTGTTGAAACACATAATTACTGTCAATGTTATAATTCATAATCCGAACCTCCTTGTTCAATGATTATTAACTATATCGGCAAAGTATGGTTTTTTTATCAATTTTTTTTATTTTTTTATTGAATGATTATTTTTTTCTGATATGGTCTTTTTATGTATTTCTTAAATACTTTTTGTGTCTGCATATATCCGCATATTGTAGTGCTCTAAGTTGATACTGCTGGTTTAAAAAAAATAAAAATTCAAGGCTTATTTATGATTAAAATGAAAGTGGATAATATTTATAAAGTTTTTGGTCCAGGGATCAAAGCTGCTATGAGAATGATTAAGGATGGGGCAGATAAAACTGCTATTCTTGATAAAACCGGAGCAGCGGTCGCTGTAGTAAAGGCTTCCTTTGATGTTTATGATGGGGAAACTCTTGTTATAATGGGGCTTTCCGGCAGTGGAAAGTCCACCCTTTTGCGGTGTATAAACCGGCTGGTAGAACCTACGTCAGGGAAAATTTATATTGATGATGTTGATGTAACAGCTTTGTCAGGTGAGGAGCTTCGTAAGTTCAGGCAGAAGAAGTTTGGAATGGTTTTTCAGCAGTTTGCCTTATTTCCTAATAAGACAGTTCTGGAAAACACCTACTTTGGGCTTGAGATACAGAAAATAGATAAAGCTGAATGTATTGTAAAGGGAATGGATGCCCTGAACATGGTTGGTTTAAAAGGATGGGAAAGTCATTATCCTTCCCAGATGAGCGGAGGAATGCAGCAGAGGGTTGGCCTGGCAAGAGCTCTTGCTGTTAATCCTGATATTCTTTTAATGGATGAGGCCTTTAGTGCACTTGATCCTTTGATCCGAACAGAGATGCAGGATGAGCTGCTAAGCCTTGAAGATAAGGTTAAGAAGACGATTATTTTTATTACACATGATTTGAATGAAGCACTGAAACTCGGCGATAGAATTGTCTTAATGAAGGATGGCGAAATTGTTCAGATAGGCACGCCTGAGGAGATCCTTACTAATCCTGCAACTGAATATGTAGAAAAATTTGTGGAGAATGTTGATCTTACAAAGGTGCTTACAGCAAGGGATGTTATGGTAAAGAGCAGTTCAATAACATTCGATAAAGCCGGGCCTAAAACAGCGCTTCACACAATGAGAGAAGAGGGGATTTCCAGCATCTTTGTTGTTGATAAATCTAAAGTTTTTAAAGGGATTGTTTCTGCTGAAAGCGCAAAGCAGGCTGTAGAAAGAGGAGAGCGTGATCTTTTTAATATTATTGAAGAGATAAATGAATTCAGGGTTTCTCCTGAAGCCCCTCTTCAGGAAATTATGCCTATTATTGCAGGGTCAAAGTACCCCCTTGCAGTAGTTGATGAAAATAATAAACTCGTTGGAATGGTTGTGCGGGGTTCTTTAATTGCCGGACTTGCAGAAAAAGGAGTTTCACAATGATTATACCAAAAATTCCTTTAGACATCGCCATAGATAAATTTATTGATTATGCTACAACGAATTTTGCTTTTGTTACAAAGGCAATATCGAAGTATATGAAAACAGGGATCGACTCTGTTAATGATTTTCTTATGTTCATCCCCCCACTAGTGCTGATAATTCTTTTTGTATTGCTTGTCTGGTATTTTAGTACAAGGGGCATTGCTATTTTTACTGCTTTAGGTTTGCTTTTTATATGGAACCTGGGTTTGTGGTCAGCTTCAGTTATCACATTAACGCTTGTTTTAATTTCCACTTTTCTTTCTGTTTTAATAGGAATACCTCTTGGTATTCTTGCAGCGCTTAAGCCTGGTGTAAAAAAGGTTACAATGCCTGTTCTTGATTTTATGCAGACCATGCCTGCCTTTGTTTATCTTATTCCAGCTATTCCATTTTTTGGACTAGGAGTTGTGTCAGCTGTTTTTACAACAGTTATTTTTGCCATGCCTCCTGCTATAAGATTCACATGCCTGGGAATTCAGCAGATCCCGGAAGAGTATATTGAGGCAGCAGACTCCTTTGGTGCAACAGAAAAGCAGAAGCTTTTACAAATACAGCTTCCTTTGGCAATGCCTACAATCATGGCTGGAATTAATCAGACAATTATGCTGGCATTGTCTATGGTGGTTATTGCATCAATGATAGGAGCAGGGGGGCTTGGCGGAGAGGTATGGAGGGCTATTCAAAGGCTTCAGCCTGGTATGGGTTTTGAAGCAGGAATAGCTGTGGTTATAATGGCTATTGTTCTTGATCGCATAACACAAAGTATAAAGAAGAAAAGTGAATAGGCTTACTGGATTCCTGAAAACACCGGTATTTATATATACTGTGAAAACAGGAATTTTGTTTTATAAAAAACCTTATGGGTTTAAAAATTTATGGAGGATAATATGTTTAAAAAGATTTTACTGGTTCTGGTTTCGATTTCTCTTGTAGCAGCTGTTTCTACAGGATGCACAAAGAAAGAAAGTAAAGGTAAAGTAAAGCTTGTGTATGTAGAGTGGGATTGTGCAGTGGCAAGTACTCATGTTGTCAAGGCTGTAATAGAAGATAGGCTTGGTTATGATGTTGAGGTTATCCCTGTTGCTGCTGCTGCAATGTGGCAGTCTTTAGCCTCAGGTGAAGCAGATGCAATGACAACTGCATGGCTGCCGGGAACCCATGCCGGTTATATGGAAAAGGTTAAAAATGACGTGGTAAACCTTGGTTCAAATTTTGAAGGTGCTCAGATAGGTCTTGTTGTTCCAGCCTATGTTGAAATAGATACTCTGGCTGAACTTGTGAAAAATATTGACAAGTTTAACAATCAGATTGTGGGAATAGATCCTGGTGCAGGTCTTATGAAAATCACTGAAGATTTTATCAAAAATAATAAAGTGGATGCCAGCCTTCTGGAAGGAAGTGGTGCAACAATGGCAGCTGCACTTAAAGAAGCCATTGATAAAAAAGAATGGATAGTTGTTACAGGGTGGGCTCCTCACTGGAAATTTGGAAGGTGGGATCTTAAACTTCTTAAAGATCCTAAAAACGAATTTGGCCCTGCGGAAAAAATTGTTACTATTGCAAGAAAGGGTCTTGAAGAAGATATGCCTGAAGTGTATAGTTTCCTTAATAATTTTTACTGGGAAAGTGCTGATATAGCTGCTGTAATGGTTGCAAATCAGGATAAAAGGGCAGATTATAACAAAACAGCTTTAAAATGGATTAGGGATAATAAGGAAAAAGTTGATAAATGGCTTGAATAGAATTTCGAGCTTTTATTTTTATACAAAAAACCGCCTGCTTTAGAGGCGGTTTTTTGTTTACAGATCTGTTATACTTTTAAAAACATTGACAGAATAGATAGAGATTATTGAAATTATTTACAGGGAATATTCAGCTTTTGTCTGTATTTTTATTGAGCGTGTTACTCAAGTGTAATATATGAAGTTTAAGAATTTATTTAAAAAGAATAGCAAAAGAGGAGTTTATGACTGATCAATTTTTTCATGCTTTGGAAAAGGGGAGAAAAATAATTTCTTCTCTTTCCTGTGAATATGCTGATATA
>CAYTLM010000141.1:0-5234 GCA_964438485.1 uncultured Leptospirales bacterium
ACTTTACTGCTAATTAAATCAGTGCTTATTTCTCTCACAATTATTTACTTATTCCAAATTTTTTATTATAATTTTAAACATGATTAAACAGGCAAAGTATTGCCAAATATTTAAAATATGAAAAAGAATATACAATCTGCAAGATATTTTTAAATTTTGATAAATAAAAAAATAATAGTAAAAAAAAGTTTAAAATAACCCCGAAAGGGTATAATTTATTCAAAAAACTTGATATTATACCCGATAAGGTATACATTGCTCCAATATCCATTAAATAACCCCGATCAGGTATAGTATATGACAGAAGAATTAATCCTTTTCATTAAAGAAAGAAGAAAGCAGCTTAATTTAACACAGGAGGCGCTTGCACGAAGGGCAGGAGTGGGAATCCGCTTTATACGCGACCTTGAACAGGGAAAAGAAACCCTGCGCCTTGACAGAGTAAATCAGGTGCTTGCACTCTTTGGACACAAAATGGCTCCTGTAAAAGATGAGAGAAACAGATGAGAAAAGGAGAAATATATTTTATGGATATTGCTGCTGGCACACTTATTGAGGATGAAAAGGGCTATACCTTTAAGTACTATAAAAACTATATAAATTCAGGGAATCCCCCTGTGTCGCTCACAATGCCAATAACTGACGAAGCCTATACAAGCCTTATCCTCTTTCCCTTCTTTGACGGGCTTATCCCTGAGGGATGGCTTCTTGATATTGCAGAAAAAACATGGAAACTTAATCCACGCGACAGGATGGGACTGTTACTTGCATGCTGCAGCGACTGCATAGGCGCAGTATCTGTCCACCGCATAGAGGGCGCAGATGAATAACCAGACTTGC
Source organism: uncultured Leptospirales bacterium (assembly GCA_964438485.1). Taxonomy (GTDB): domain Bacteria; phylum Spirochaetota; class UBA4802; order UBA4802; family UBA5550; genus JBBAGC01. The sequence continues at coordinate 841 of CAYTLM010000141.1, forward strand.
CTGTACTGTTACGAACCCCTAAATTCAAATGAAAAAAACTATCATTCCAGATGTGCAAAAAAATTTTTTCATATAACTCCCCCGCCTGAATTACCTTATGGAATTGATGAGCTTGCCAAACTTGCAAAAACCACTCTGCTTAACCGTATTACTATACCAGGAGTTCAGCCAAAAATTTCCATGAGCCTTGAAGCAGGTAAAAACAACAGTCGTTTCACCATTGTAGGATTATGGGGGAAATATATACTAAAACCTCCTGTAAAGACCTATCCCCATCTCCCTGAAAATGAAAGCCTTACAATGAAAATGGCCCAACTTGCCGGTATAAAAACAGTACCCAATGCGCTGATTCCTCTGCAAACAGGAGAGCTGTGCTACATAACCCAAAGAATTGACCGAAAAAATAAAGGTAAAAAAATTCGTATGGAAGATATGTGTCAGCTAACAGGCAGATTAACGGAACACAAATACCAGGGCTCATACGAGCAGATAGCTAGAGCTATTAAAAAATATTCAGATAATCCGCTTTTTGATATTGCTGAATTTTTAAAAATCCTCCTTTTTTCCTTTATCACTGGCAATGGAGATATGCACCTTAAAAATTTTTCACTCATAGAAACCAGCGGTTACATTTCCCTGTCTCCATCTTATGACCTCCTGTCAACAAGGCTTGTTATACCTGAAAAAGATGATCCGGATGAAACTGCACTTACGCTTAATGGGAAAAAAAGAAAAATCAGCATCAGGGATTTTCAGACTTTTGCAAATAATTCCGGGCTTAATGAAAAGCAGATAAACAATATTTTTGAAGAGATCTTTGAGGCAATACCTGACATGCTTGCTTTAATCAAAAAAAGTTTTCTCCCTGAAGAACAAAAAAATAATTACCACCATATTATATCAGAAAAATACAAAAGGATAAAACTATAAAGAATATCAACTCAATTATTTATTTTTTTCATCTCCTTTTTTTAAAAATTTGGAACCATTATTAATTTAAACGGGTCTAAAATACAAAAACAAAGGAGATAAGAATATGAAAAAATCAATAACAGCACTAAGCATAGCAGCAGTAATAGCATTAGCAGGAACATCACCCTTAATGGCCAGAGGCTGGGGCGGCGGATGGGGCGGTGGTTATCACAAGGGAATGTGTGGCGGATATGGCGCTGGCATGGGGCAATCCTTTCATCACATTGACAGAATGCAATATTTCCTCGGTTTAAGCGATACACAAGCTGATAAGATCTATAAAGTAGACAGTGAATACAGAGACAAGTATTACCAAAACCGAAAAAACTATGATGCAACCCAGAAGCTCAGAGAAGAGCACAAAAAAGCAATACTCAATGTTCTTACAAAAGAACAAAAAGAAAAGTGGGATAGCTTTGTCAAAGAAAGAGATGAAAGAGTAAATCAGAACAGATATGAAAGAGACAAGAGACAAAAAGATAATAGACGTGGATATGGTCCACGAAGGTAAAAGGAATAAAAAATGAACAAAAAATTATTAATAATAATTTCCGGTTTTATAGCACTTTTAGCAATTGGAGCTTTTTTTACCCGGAACATGTTCATGTATCCTTCTGGTGATATATCGCCAGAAGGATACATAGGAAGGCCTGTAATGCCTCCACATGGAAATCCCTATGGCAGAAATTTTTGCAATCGGGAATTTATGAAAAACAAACTGGCACTGGATGAAAACCAGATAAAGGCAGTGGAAGAATTAAACATCAAGTTTGACAAAGAACATAATAAATATCACAGGGAGCTGCGGCCCTTACGTGATAAACTACGGGAAATACTTAAAAATCCAGACCCTGACATGAAAAAAGTAAGGGAAACACTTAAACAGATGCTGGATATTGAACTGGAAATGAGGATTCTTCGAATAAGCCAGGGTGCGGAAATATCAAAAATAATTCCGCAAAATAAAATGGATAAACTCCATCATGAAAGAAGAATGATGTACCGTGAAAATTTTCGTGAAAAAAGAAATAATGGATTACAGGGTCGCTGATGAATGAAAAAGAATTTTCAGCTATAGTAACACAAAGCAAGGGGATTGTGCTTTCAGCTATAGAGAAAAACCTGGCAGAACGCTTTTATCATGCAATAGATGATGTGGCACAGGAGACATATCTGAGAGCTTACAAAAATCTTATAAAGGACAAATTCCGTGGCGATTCAGCTATAGAAACCTGGCTTTACAGAATAGCAGTAAATGAATCTTTAAGGATGAATCAAAAACTTAAACGCGAAGAGGATAAACAGAAAAAAAGTATATCAGCCTTTGAAATGGAACCGGAAAAAGAAGCAAACATGGCAGAAGAAATAGCAGAATTAAAAAATGCCATACCAAATCTTCCGGAAAAATACAGGGACGTATTAAGCCTGGTTTTTGAAGGTCGCAGCAATAAGGAAATAGCTTTAAAATTAAAAATAATGCCTGGAACAGTAAAGTCAAGAATATTCAGGGGAAAAGAAATGCTTCATAAGATTATAAAGGAGAAAACATTATGAAAGAAAACAAATTACAACAGGAGATAAAAGCAAGGCTCAACAGCAATATCTGGGACTATAAAATAGCCAGCACTGTAATTGCAAAGCGCAGGCAAAAAACCGAAAAAATGCTCACAGGAGGATCTTTCATCTCAACAGCAGTTGCAGCAATTGCCCTGTTTGTGTTTATCTTTGACCTTTACACAGGAACACCTGGGGACTTTAACTTTACAGAAGCTTATTACCTGCAAAGCATAAATACAGAAACCGAACTATATGCTGCAGCAGAAGTAGACTTCATAATCAATGAAGCCTTTCCTATGCGATAAAATAATTTTTCCTGGCCTTGAGAAAAATTATTATTGTTCTTGATCTATTTCCCTGTTTTTTGTTTTAGTAATCCAATCTGAATAATACTCATATAAAAAATATAAACAAAATCAGACTTCGCTTGCCAGATCTTTTTTTATTTTAAATGTAAAAGGAATTAAATACTATGGGACAATTTAAAGATTTGAATCGAGGATCTCTGGTTCACTGCATTACAAATTATGTAACAGTAAATGATGTGGCAAATGCAATATTAGCATCAGGGGGCTCTCCAATAATGGCAGATGCTATAGAAGAAGTTTCAGATATAACATCTATTTGCAACTCCCTGGTTTTAAACATAGGAACTTTAAATTCCAGAATTATAGACTCCATGATCAAGGCAGGGAAAACTGCCAATAGTTTAAACAAACCAGTAATACTGGATCCCGTTGGTGTAGGTGCATCCAGGTATAGAGGGGATTCTGTTAAAAAACTTTTGGATAAAATAAATTTTTCTGTTATAAGAGGAAATGCCACAGAAATAAAATCCATACTCATGGGAAATAAAACAGATAGTGGAGTAGATGCAAGTGTAGATGATATAATCAGCGAAGAAAACCTGGAAATATATATTGATATAGCCAAAGAAGTGAGTGCTATTTACAAGGCAATAGTAGTTATAACCGGCCCTATAGATATAATTACAGGTAAAAAAATCACCTATATAGTAAAAAATGGCCATGAAAATATGGAAAAAATAACAGGCACAGGATGTATGCTGGCTGGTCTTATAGGTTCAATAACTGGTGCAAACAGTCAGGACATATTAAGGAGTACCGTCTTTGCAGTTGGAATGATGGGCCTATGCGGCGAACTTGCAAATGAAAAAATAACAAAAGAAAACCTTGGAACAGGCTCTCTTGGAACATTTATACTGGATAATATAAGCAGATTCGAAAAAGATAACTTAATGGAAAAGTTAAAAATTGAAATTAAATAGCAAAGATCTTTTACTTTATTTAGTCACTGATAGAAGATGGCTTAAAAATGAAACCTTGCCTGATGTTGTAGAAAAAGCTGTGAAAAACGGTGTCAGCTTTGTTCAACTCAGAGAAAAAAATTTGAGCTTTGATAAGTTTAAAAAATTAGCATTAGAGATAAAACAGATAACTGATCTCTACAACATCCCCTTTGTAATAAATGATAATATTGATATAGCCATTGAAGTTGATGCAGATGGAGTGCATATTGGACAGGATGATCTTGATGTAGAAAAAGCCAGAAAACATATTGGGAAAGAAAAAATACTTGGAGTATCAGTTGGAGATACCAAAGAAGCATTAGATGCAGAAAATAAAGGCGCAGACTATTTAGGAGTAACAATTTTCCCAACCATGTCAAAAGCAGACGCTGCAAATGTGAATCTGGAAAAATTAAAAGAAATTAAAAGTAATGTAAACATACCAGTAATTGCCATAGGTGGGATAAGAGAAGACAATCTGCCCCTGTTAGAACCCTGTAGAATTGATGGCATAGCTGTTATATCAGCCATACTCGCTAAAGATGATATTGAAGAA
>CAYTLM010000142.1:0-5233 GCA_964438485.1 uncultured Leptospirales bacterium
AACTGTAAGTGAAGAACTTGAAAATAAAATATATTATCTTCTTGAAGATGGAGTTCTTCACTGTGCTGCTTCCTGGGTAATTGCTGATGAATTAAAAATACCCAGGATTGCTGTTGCTGCAGCATGTGAAAAGATGAAAATAAAAATAAAAAAATGCCAGCTTGGGGCTTTTTAAATTAAATTTTACATGTTTATTTATTAAAAATTAATTAAAATAATTTTGACAAAAAAATATGTATTATATAAACTTTGTTCTTCAGTAAACTTGAATACTGTTTGTTGTAAAAACATCAGTATTATTAAATCTGAAATATTTTCTTAAGGAGTATTTTTTATGCCCAGGGGTGTTGTAAAATGGTTTAATGAAAAGAAAGGCTTTGGTTTTATATCAAAGGAGGATGGAGGAGACATTTTTGTTCATTATACAGGTATTGCTGGTGATGGGTTTAAAAGCCTTCATGAGGGAGCATCAGTGGAATTTGAGATCGAAGATTCCGATAAAGGCCAGCGAGCCGTAAACGTGAATATTATATAATAAAATTTGTCTAAATCAGGGGATAAAAAATATCCCCTTTTTTTTTACTGTTACTCAAAAGTATAAAAAACATGGTGTCGTGCTAATCCTGCAAAACCATATTCAGCAATACTTGATTCAAACTCTTCCCAGTTATCTCCATAGTGAGTAAGAAAAATTTTATTTTTTATTTCAACAGGCAGTCCATTTAACTCCTCAAGTGAAGCGTGTACACCGCCTGTATAAAACTGGCAGTCATGAAAAATTGCTTCAAAGTTAAATCTGTTTTCATAATAATCTACAAGATCATAATCAAAACGTGTGTCACTTGTAAAGAAGATCCTGTCATCAATGATAATTCCGCAACTCCAAAAGGAGCTTTGCCAGTCTGATGATGAATCAGGAATGTGTTTGGTTCGCATAATTTTAATGTTAATAGATCCAATCCTTGCTGCAAATGTTTCCCTGGCATAATCCGGCAGCCATTGGGGTCTTATAACATTCCAAAAATCTTTGAATGAAAGCCTGTCACCGGCCTCCTCTTCATTTGCCTCACATCCGCCTCTTAATGACATGTCCCATAGTATGTGCTGATATGTTTCGTTTATCACCATCGTCGGTTTTTGCTTGGTTACATATCTCGCCATAAGAGAAACCTCTTCAAGCCCCCCAATATGATCAGCATGAGAATGCGTTATTAAAAAATTTTTTATATTAATTATAGGTATTCCCAATTCAGAAAGAGCCTGTGGACATTTTGTTCCACAATCAATGAGCAGATGATCCTGCCCTTTTATAATCAGCAGATTGGTCTGATACTGCCTTTTTGTAAAAGCACTTCCTGTTCCAATAAAAAAAAGCTCCAGATCACCATTATTTGTAAGTTCAAGTTTTTTGTCACTTAGTGTTTTTATCCTCATAGCAGTCCTCTTGTTTGTAATGACTCTAGTATAAGCAGTTATAATGAAAAGTAAATAAAATTTTTATAATAGATAGCCTGATTGTCTCTAAAATTGTAAAAAAACAAGGGTCATTTTAAAAAAATCTTGCCAATTTTGATTTTTCATCAAAGAATCATTTATAAGCTGTTTATGGCTTAATATTAACAATTGTCTGGAAAAATGAATAATAAAAAATATGAAATAATAATAAACAATGGAATCAATGAAGGCTTTGAAATTCTTACCCTTGATAAAAAAGATTTCATTTTTTATCTTGCAGGCTATCTGAAAAAGCCAAAGAAAATATTTTTAGGCATGGGTGATTTTCTGGAAATAGGGGATTTTAACAATCTCATTGATACTGTTCTTCTTGATAATGATGTTGCCAAGCTTGAAGGAGTGCTGGATAAAAACAACAGGAAGCTTTCAGAAGAGGGTGAAATACCATTTTCTTTTTTTAAGCTTGCTGTTTATTATCCTGATTTTCTTCTTAAAGATGTTCCTGTTGAGTGTGTTTCAATAATAGGCAAAAAGGCCAGATTGTTTCCTGGTGCGGAAATTTTCACCAGCTACATAAATGAATATAATCCCCTTATACTCACAGCAATACCCTTTGAAATATCTGTGGAATATGCCAAGCGGCTTGGGTTAAGTCAGAAAAATCTCATTTCAACAGAATATAAAAAAACAGTTGTTAATAACAAGCCTGTTTTTTCCGGGGAAATTATGCGCTTTATTTCAGCAAACAGGCGTATTATTGAAATTGAAAAAACAATGGCTGAAATGGAGCTGCGCGAGGATGATGTTTTATATATAGGCAGAGGGGAGGCAGGCTCCAGCGCATTTTCCTTTTACAACTCAATCGCTTTTAATCCATCTAAAAACATTATTGATAAGTCCCGTATATCCTTATATGGTTCAACACTTGAGTCTTTGCTTGTTTTCTTTAATTTTAACAGTGAAATAGAAAAACATCTTTTATCAGAAGAATTTGAAGAAAATCTACCATCCCTGGTTGTTCTTTCAAACAATGAAGAAAAGAGCGAAGAATTGATTCATATAGAACTTGAGCACAGACAGCTACAGGAGAATGTTATAGGGTTAAAAATTGAACATTCTGAAGATTCCTATGCTTCTCTTGAGCGCGAAATAAACATTCTCCTTGGTGCATCAACAATTGATATGACTGCTGTGAGGCATCATATATTTTCGCGCATGCAACAATATATTGATGATCCACAAAGCCTTGTTAAGCTTATCTATACTATCGCACGGGAACGGTATAAAAGTTTTTCTAAATCCTGATTTATTCTTTCTTTAATTCAGTGGTCTTTTTAAAAATATCATTATATTAATTGCTTGATTATTTTAAATAAATTAGGTATGTTTAGAAATGATTAAGCATTAAATTTTTTATCAAAAAATAGAATCGTAATTATTAATTCAATTATAAAAATACGATATAATCTTTTTTAAAGGAGAAGGAGATGACAATAATAACAGACATAAGAGCACGCGAAATTCTGGATTCCAGAGGAAATCCAACTGTTGAAGTGGATGTTGAACTTGAATCAGGTGCTATGGGGCGGGCATCTGTTCCATCAGGTGCTTCTACAGGTGAGCATGAAGCTGTTGAACTAAGGGATAATGATAAAAAAAGATACCTTGGCAAAGGTGTATTAAAGGCAGTTTCCAATGTTAATGAAATAATATCTGATGCTCTTCTTGATATGGATGCCTTTAATCAGGCTGAAATTGACAATATCCTTATACAGCTTGATGGTACAAAAAACAAGGGGAACCTTGGAGCTAACGCCATTCTTGGTGTTTCTTTAGCTTGCGCAAAAGCTGTAGCCAATACCCTTGATATGCCTTTTTACAGATATGTTGGCGGCACAAACTGTTATGAACTCCCTGTTCCTATGATGAATATTCTTAATGGCGGGTCTCACGCTGATTCCAATGTGGATTTGCAGGAATATATGGTAATGCCTGTTGGTGCTTCATCTTTTAAAGAGGGGCTCAGGATGGGTGTGGAGACTTTTCATGCGCTTAAAAGTGTGCTAAAAGGAAAAGGCTATGCAACAAGCGTAGGTGATGAGGGCGGTTTTGCTCCTAATTTAAGATCAAATGAAGAACCGCTTGAGCTTATGATGGCAGCTATTGAAAAGGCCGGATTTAAACCTGGAAAAGATTTATTGATTGCACTTGATCCTGCAGCAAGCGAATTTTACGATAAAAAGAAAAAGAAATATGTTTTTGCTAAAAGCGATAAGAGTGAAAAAACATCAGAAGAGATGATTGAATTTTATGAGGATCTTGTAAAAAAATATCCGATAATATCAATTGAAGATGGTCTGGCTGAAGATGACTGGAGCGGATTTAAGCTTATGATGGATCGCATGGGTTCAAAAGTCCAGATCGTTGGAGATGACCTTTTTGTTACAAATACAGAAAGACTTGCCAGGGGCATTAAAGAAAAAGCAGCTAATTCAATTCTAATTAAGCTTAATCAGATTGGTACTCTTACAGAAACCATACAGGCTGTGGAAATGGCTAAAAAAGCAGGATATACTGCTGTCGTTTCTCACAGATCAGGGGAAACTGAAGATACAACCATTGCAGATCTTGTAGTTGCACTTGGCACTGGTCAGCTTAAAACAGGTTCAGGCTCAAGGTCAGACAGGACAGCTAAATACAATCAGCTCCTGAGAATTGAGGAGGAGCTTGGCTCAATGGCAAAATATAAAGGTAAAGAGGTTTTTTATAATCTTGGGTAAAAGAAACAGGTTTAGCACTTTTCTCCTGGTTTTTTTTCTTTTCAGTATATACATTTTTGTTTTTAGTGAAAGTGGAATTCTGGAAAGGATAAAACTTAATAACAGATTTGATAGTCTTGATAAAAGAATCGGCGTATTAAAACAGGAGAATAGTGAGCTAAACAAATTATATGAAAACTATGCTATTTCTAAATATTCCAGTCTTGATATTATCAGATCAGGCTATACCTACTATGATGGGAAAATTCTTCTTTTTACAGGATATGGCAAGGAGGAGAGGGCAAAAGAGCCTCTGATTAAAGAAGATTTATTTAGCTTTAATTACAGCCATTTAAGAATTATATGGCTGATAATATCTTCAATGATCATTATAATTTCTTTTACAGGAAAGACCAGCGAGGAGGTCTACAATGAATAATATTTTAATGACAATTGATGATAGTGATGTAAAAGTAATAAAATGGCAGCTAAACAGTGATAGCCTAAATAACATGGCTGGAGTAGTTTTTAAATGTGTTCATGGTTATCCGGCGGTTATTCTTTTTAACCCTTATGATTATGATAAAGCAACAGGAAAAAAAACAATCAATCACATGTCTGTATCAAACCCCTTATGGCTTACATATCCTTATCTTAATAAGCGGATTCATAGCCTTGAATCAGAGGGGTATATAAAAAAAACAACAGCTTTTATTGCTTCTGAAAGATCAATAATGGATACAATGAAAAACGCACATGCTCATTATTATTATTTAAGATACAAACTTTACACTAAGACCTTTGGGGAAATAAGTCCTCTTGATTTTAATAGTAGAATACTTAATACAGGTATTGGTGGAATCAGTGACATAAAAAATATAAAGTGCCTTCATCAACATTACAGCCATTTTCTGATGTGCAGTGAAAATGTTGCAGGTAGAGTTGTGCACAATCTTTTAAATGGAATAAATTATTGTAGAGAGAGATTATGTGATGATGCAGGGAGCTGACTCTGATTA
>CAYTLM010000143.1:0-5178 GCA_964438485.1 uncultured Leptospirales bacterium
CATTTTCTACCTTATGGATTATAAAAAAATTTTGTGCTTATTTCATATAACGTCTATTTACATAATATTTAGAAATCGAAGCTATTAATTTTATATAAAACTGATTCATTAAAAGCAAGGATTTTTTGATTTTAAACATAACAAACGACCGGTAGGAAGTGAAGCACATAAGGTTTTTTATACACAATCCTCTCTCAATCTTATTACGGTTTTATCTAAACCCAAAAAAATAAAAACAATTTAGTGCTTATATATATAATTATATCTGATTCCAATCAAATCCATTCTTTAAATATTGACCTATAATTCTTGAACTTTTTGATTTTTGTGTCCAAGTCACATCAATTGGTGAAGCTGGTTGCCAATCAATATCTTTAAATTCAAAAATGCCTGTATCCGTCTTAATCAAAAATTTAGGTGTGCAGCAGTTTAAATTAATTGTATTATAACAATAATCTTGAGCTTGTGTGTTATCACTAAATTTTTTTATATTAAATTTTTTACATACTTTTTCATCAATCTTTTCAATTGTAAAACTTCCATCTTTTGATAAATATTTACATACATTATAAAGAATTTTGGTTTTTTTAGCATTTAAAGGAATACTCCTATTATAAGTATTTTTTATTTTTAATAGATGTTTTTTTAATTTGTCCTCATCAAGTTTTTTCATATCATACTCCATAAGGATAATATATTTTATAAAAAACTATTAATATAATAAGCTGAATTGTTATCAATTTGTAAATTAATTCAGCTTACTATATTATCACGATTTAATTATTAACTTTCATTGTATTTAAATCATTTGTTATTGCTTGTTCATCATATATTGTGAGTTTACCACCGCCAAATGCACCACCTCGAAGATATGAATAATAAGCTCTACCTGCTTGTAATGCACGTGCTTTATCTCCTGAAGCTATAGCTGCTTGATATTCTGTTAAAAGTTTATTTTTCATCCAAAATTTAAATATAGTAGTGCCAACAAATAAAATAATTAAAATAATAATAAATTCTTTCATAAGATACTCTCCTTTTCATTTTGTGTTAATCATGTTAATTCAATTTAAAATATATTAATATATTTTATAAAAAATTTAGCCTCTTTATTACCTCCTATAAATATATATTTACACGCCATAATCCCATTACGCAATTGACCGTTTCGCCCAGTGTTTGCACTATGCAACACCACTAAACAATGTGCCGTTTTTATACTTTCCCTTTCATCTAATCACCGCTATTCCCAATTATACCAAAAGCCACAACCCATTCTCTTTTTGAATTTTTTTTGTTATTAAGATCGCTTTGAGCAACCTGTTTTCTATAGCCACAACCAAAATAGGGCTTAAACGTATCAAAAAATGATTCACTATTTATAATCAGATTTAATACTACCTTGCTCTCAGTATATGTTGCTGATTCAGTTTTATCAGCAAAATTAAAAGATGTTGTTGTTGAATTATATTGTAAGGTTTTAACATCATAATCAGTGGTCCATCTTGAATTACTTAATAACAACCATGGTGTGATTAATCTTAAATTTAAAAATATATTTGCATTTAATTCATAAGCATTTGATGTAAATGAATTTGATTTTTTAACACCAGCCTCATCAATAATGGGTCTGAAATATGTTTTCTGTTTTACACCAAGATAATAGAAAGGAATATATTTAACCATTAAATCACATTTAAAAATACCTTTCTCCATTTTAACACCGGCATTGATTCCAGGCATAATAGCATTTATTTTGATATTGTTATCAAATGAAACCCACTGCCCTGTTAATGAAGGAGGAAGAAGAAAGTAACCCACTTCAGAATTTTCAATATTTCTAAATTCAGTATCAACCCCTGTAATTAAAGAAATATTATTTATTTTGTACCGATAATTGATAAAAGATAAATTCAAATTATACTCATCATATAACTTAACATTTTTACTTTCAGAAAAACCATCAATATTATCGCTTTTACTGCTAACAACCTTTTTAAAAGTAAAACCGGAATAATAAATTTTATCATTATCCCAGTCAAAAAAATATGAAAATGACGGGTTAGGCTTACCGGTTTCGTCTATTTCTGCACTGATATTAAATTCAACAGCATAAAGTTTCGTAGAAATGAGTAACAAAAATAAATAACAATATAAAACATACTTATTTTTCATAAAACCTCTCTATATTATTTACCTTCATTGAACAGTTAAAGTAAAGGTATCAGTATAGTTATTTCCATACGAATCAGTCATTGTAAGAGTAAACGGTATTTTATGACCAACAGGGCAATCAGAGGATACTGTTATACGATAATAATAATTGAGATTTACATATTTATTATCAAATGAATTACTATAATCCCACAACCATTTTGATGAACCAGCTGCAATTGTACCATAATTATGTTTCGGATTATTAGTATTAACAGTTACATAGCTGTCATCTGTACTCAATACTGCATTAACTCCATCTGTTGCAGCAGTACCTATGTTTTTCAATTTTATATCAAGATATACAGATTCACCGTAGTTTAAAATATTATCCCCATTACCCGAATATTCAAGAATTGCAACATTATCATATTTGATGTCCGAACCAGTTGCATTAACAGTTAAAGTAAAAGTATCAATATAAGTATTTCCGTAAGAATCAGTCATTGTAAGAGTAAACGGTATTTTATGACCCGCAGGACAATCAGAGGATACTGTTATAAAATAATAATAATTGATAGTTACATATTTATTGCCAAATTGACTACTATAATCCCACAACCATTTTGATGAACCAGCTACAATTGTACCATGACTAGGCATATTAGAATAAACAGTCACATAGCTGTCAGCTGTGCTCAATACTGCATTAACTCCAAGAGCATCACTACCGCCATAGTTTTTTAGTTTAATATCCAGATATACAGATTCACCAAAATTTAAAATATTATCCCCATTACCTGTACTTTCACGAATCGCACTTGCGTCATATTTAAGAACTACCGGTTCCCAGCTCTCTGTATTGCTATTCATTGATATAATAAAATAATCCAAATCACCTTTATGCAGATATGCAGTTATTACATCACCTATCATCAGTTCTTTTGCAGTTGATTCACTATCGTTTGGTTCATAGATTGATGTGTCATAAAAAGATTCCATTTCTGCTTTGGTTTTTGCTACCCTACCAACTCCAATTGAATAAGCTGTTTCATTCGAAGCTGTAGTATTGGAAAGCATTATTTTATACTGTGCATCAGGTCTAAATGGGACAATAAAAGAACCACTACTTGTTGAAATACGCTTTAATGTATGATCCGGGGAAATAAGAAAACCATTAACAGCATTTCCGGTGGTATTAAAATTGATCTTCATTGGCCTGCGATAAATTCTAACAACAATATAATCATACCATTTTATATTATTTACATCTGTAAAAACAATATTAAACTTTACATCACGATATACATCTGACGTATAACCTGCGGCAAGAAAAGTTTTTGGAGAAAATTTCAAATCAAGGACATGTTCTTTTTTACTTTTTGTATATGGCTCTATTGTACCTGTAATTGCAGGACCGGCCCCTGATTTTATCTGTATCAAAGGGTCATCTGTAGTTATTTCATAATTTATTGCCGTTACATCTGTATCGCCAATATTCCGAACCCTTACCTGTAGATCATAATCAGCAGTATCTCCATAAATAAAATTATTCGTATTACCATAAGACGAATATGATTTTGTATAAGTTGTAAAATATGTTTTAAAAGTATGACCTGAACATACCGGAGTTATAATACCTCCATCTGTTTCACCAGCAACTGCAAGATTAACTGATGATACAGCACAACCATCCTCAACTTCAACAACATAATCACCTGTAGTAACCCCGGTGATGATAGTTTCTCCATTATTATCTGTTCTACCGGTTGGATTATTGTCAGGATTATTTATATCTGATAAAACAACGTCTATACCGCCAACATTACCAAGCCCTATGGATTTATATCTACCAGCGGAGGAATATGATTTATTTTGAACACCGCTAACAGAATTAAGTTTTATTTTAACCGAGTTGTTCTGATTCCCATATCTTACACAATATACCAGACCTGAACTTGTATTTAACTGTATAAGATTTGTATCAATAACTGATATTTCATAGTCTGTACGCGACGTCAGGTTGAAAGTCTGATTATAATCAAGTCTATACCACCTACCCTGGAGACTTTTATCAACAGCATATTTACCTGTTTCAGAATTATCATCACCACAGGAGAGAAAAATACAAACGGTAAATACAGACAAAAGAATATAGACTGACTTTTTATAAAATGATATGAAAAAATTTAACATGGATGACCTCACTATAAACAAAAATTTCAAACCCAGCTTAAAGAACCCATAAAACCTGAATCCCTTTTAAATTATTAACACTATAATAAGATAAGCTGTAATACTTACTGCATAAAAAGTCAACTTGTTTATTCTTTAAGATATATATAACATACACCTATAAGATTGTTCACCTTTAAGGCATACCTTGATATAATTTTAAATTATGTCTTTGAGGAATTAAAATGGCAAAAGAACCAAAGATTGCGCTATCCCAGGAAATTCTGGGAAAAAATATAAAACTTAATAGAGAAAAGGCAGGATTAACACAGGAATCACTCGCAGAAAAACTTGATATATCAGTTCAGCATCTTTCAAACATTGAGCGCGGTCGTCGTTTTGTCACATCCGATTTATTAGATAGAATAGCAGTAACTTTCAATATATCTTTTTCTGATCTATTCATTAACAAGAAGCTGGATAAAACAACTCAACAAAAAAATCAGATTAAACGCATTTCGGCAATTATTGACACCGAACTCTCCACATTTCACGATACAATTAAAAAGCGTATAATAGATTCATTATAAATTCTGGCTTTAACCCCAGTAATTGCAGTATAGATAAACTTTCACAGCATCATAGAAATTTTTTAATCTTCATAATCCTGATCCAAAAATTTTAAAATCAGTGTTAACAGAAGGCAGCCACAGGAAAAACAATTTCTTTATTAGCAATGATCGAATAGTTTCTATCCTTTAAATAAAGAATACATTTTCAGCAGTGTTGTTTTGAATAGATCCATCTCTGATTGAGAAAACTCATTTTCTATTTTTTTATTTATAGAAG
>CAYTLM010000144.1:0-5147 GCA_964438485.1 uncultured Leptospirales bacterium
GTGTAACTGTTTTTTTATACACAACTTCCTTAACTAAAGAATTACGGGTTTGCAGACTTCCTTCAGGACCCTTTGTTTTTATAGACTTCCATGTATTTTTTATAATACGCACATCACAGCTTTTCCCTGAGGTTTTGCTGCCATTGTTTGTTACTGCAACAAGGTCAAAGCTAAAAGGGCTCATGTAGCTCAAATATGAAGCAGGTGTTCTTATTCCAATAAGAAAGTTTCCTGTAAACACAGAAATATTTTCTGTTCTTGTGACAGATTTCTCATCAACATCTTTCACTGTTGCTTCTATTGTCATGTCATAGGCATTGCCAATTATATATTCTGCTTCAGGGGAAGAAACCTTTTCAGAAAATGTCATACCTAAAGGTGTAAGCTCCAGAGGAATTTTCCCGGCACCATTTAATTTACCCTCTCCTCCGGAATAATAGCCTGTCCCGGATGTATCACTACTATCATCAATCCAGTATGAATAATCCCCAAAGGTAAAATCGCTATACCTTTCAAATGAAAAACTTTTCTTTTGCCTTGAAATGCTCCATGCAACAGGGGCATTGCCCATTGGTGCGCCAAAAAGATAACTCCCGTCAATTACAAGATCGAGTTTTTCTCCTACCCTGGAATCCTTTGCACCATCAATGCTCACTGTAAATGTTACAGGCCTGAACTCCTCAACCTGAAATGTATCATATACTCCTCTGCTCTGCTCCTTCTCCCCCTGTTCCTTAACACCAATACTATAATGGCCCAAAGGTGCATCATCTGGAATTTCCCAGCTTCCCCAAACACCCCCATTTTCAGTGGTAGTTATTGACTTTTCATAAACATTTTCACCTGATGAATTTTTTATGGACACAACAACTTTTCTTTTTGCAAGGGACTCCAGTTTCCCCTTATATCTTTCAGCAAGAATCCCCTTAAAAAATATTTCATCCCCTGGTCTGTAAAGCTTCCTGTCAAAAATAATCTCACCTGAAATTACTCTCTCTGCTGCCCTATTGCTGTAATTTGCCAGTCCCCACATGGAAACCTCATTATCAGCGCTGGTCAAATAGGTTCTGTCTCCACTGCTGTCAGAGGCTAATATTATAAGCTTCCCATAAATTCCATAGATGTTTTTCTTTATTGCACAATAGCCTGAACCATCTGTATATGCTTTTCCCAATTCATTTTTAGTATCAAAAAGAGTGAGCTCTATTCCCTTTCTCATTGCACCATTGGATAGATTAGAAACCCAGACATGAATAGTCTCCAGATCTTCCTTTACAGCAACTGCAAGGTTCGTTGCCTGAATGATCTGATAGTTAGTTTTTTTCACCATCCTTTTTTTGTAAGAGTCATATGTATCAGCTGTGAACCTGAGAGCTAACCAGCCATATTTGTTTTTTTCAAGATGCTTTGAAACATCATAACCAAAACGGCCTGTCTGATTATGTGCCACTCCTGGAATCCATTTGGAATTAGAATAGGATAGATTTTCTGCCAGTTTATACCTGTACCCGCCTTCAAGTTTGGCCTGAATATCCTTCATTGAATATTCACCTATTCCCAAATCAAACTCCTGAATATTATATATTTCAACAGGGATTTTTTTACCAGCTTCGGATTCAAGAAGATTCATATATGACTGGATATAATAGTCAGGATAAAAATCAGGAACAGTAAAACTCAATTGCATGGATTTATCCCATCTGTTCCCATAAAGATCTCTCATTGGAGCTACTGATATGTTATATCTGGTACCTGCTTTAATATTCCATTCACCAAGGCCAATTTTTTTTCTATTGCCTACTGGCTTGCTGCGAAGTTCAACATGGGGTGTAAATTTAATTGCAGCAACAGCCTTTTCCATATCTACATAGTTTGAAAATTCAAATCCACTTCTCCACATATCCTGATAATAATCTCCATCTTCACGAAAGGTTACCTGAAGCGGGCCATGAGTCGTATATTCAAAATTTTTATTATAAAAAATTCCAGCTTCTTCATTTTCTGATTTAAGCCCTTCTTTAATATCCAGAACTACTGTTGCACCTCTGCCAAAAGCAGCTAAAGGCTTAACCCTTATATTCCTGGATGACTCCAGATTGCTGCTGTCGCTATTATCTTCATTGCTATAATGGTTATAGGTTTGCGGTAAAACAGTTAAAGTATATGGAATGTTTTTATTGCCTGATTTAACTGAAAGGTATTTCAAAAGCTCTGTTTTTTTCACAGGAAAATCAAAGCGCAGGGAAAAGCTCTGATCGTAATTAATTGTATTATATCTTGAAGGATAACAGTTTACTCCAAGTTCACCTACCTCTATTTTAAATTTGAACTTATAATTTTTTGGAAGCTTTTCCCCATTAATAGATTTTAAACCAGCAGGAATATTAACAGTATATTCCATGTCAGATGACCAGGCCTGATCCGGAGTGAAGGAGCATATTCTGCTGCCGTGCCATCTGAATTTTCCCTCTACCTTAGGCGATATGGAAAAAACGCCTTTTGTTTCATTATCAAGTGCAGCAAGGGGAACAAGGGGGTGATTGAAAACAACATATATTTCTTTTCTCCTTTCAGTTGTTTTTAGCACACCTTCAGGAGTTACCTGTATAACTGAAAGTACTGAATCATCATAGGATTCTGATTTGGCAGAGCTTGCTCCATCTGACACTAGTGCAATAAGGCTGGAATCCTGAATATTGGAGCCGCCTGAAAGAGATAATAAAGATAGTGAAAAAATTATTATAAAAAACAAAGACCAGTATAATTTCTTTTTCAAAATGCTGAATTTAAATGCCATAACATGCTCCCTGTGCCTTATTATAATTAAGAAGATATAGATCTTTGTATAATATGAAGATAGTAATGCACGATGATTTTATCAAGCATTTTTAAGCTGGAGCATAGGAAACAATTTTAAAAATTAAATTTTACAAACAGGGAGAAAATCCCCCTGCTTGTAAAATTTACAGGTTATAATCTGCCCTGATTAAAAAGCGAATCCTGTACTGCCGGATTATTATACTGTACTGCTTTAATTTTTACTTCAGTATTACCCAGTGTGTCACCGTTTCTGTGTATCCTGTACATTACAGCCCTGTGTGGAGTAATAATTCCATTTATCATTTTTATGTCATAGTTTATAAGGCGCTTGTAAAGATATCCGTCAAAAAAGATATCAGCCCTTACTATGAAATACTGAAACTCCCCTGACTTGATTACAAAAAATACTGCCTTGTTGTATATACTTTTCCCGGGTTTTGGAACTGCTTCTATTTTGTAGCAATCAAAGGATTCAACCTTCTCCTCTCCAAGGAGAGTATATGTGGAATCATTGATATCCCTTGATCTCATATCCTCATAAAAAAGATGGGAGTTTACAAATGCTCCGCTTCTATCTGCTGTTGTTATACGCTTTACCCTGCCATTAGGCATTTTAAGCCACTGAAGATCCTCACTCCCCTTATTTGTGTGGGTAAGTATTTTTGTAATATCCCCTGAAGGCTCCTCTTTTATTGTAGCAAGAACCTTGTCATTTTTCCCTGATTTTATTGCCATAAGCTCTATGGTTTTTTTATCAACCTTACCACCCTTTGTTACATTCATCTCTGCCTTGGACCTGGCATTTTGTGGCTGGGAAAGATTATCGCTTTTAGTCATAATCTCAAGGGCTGTTTGTGCATAAAGAGACGCTGAAAATAGAACAATTGAAACAAGTGTAATCATAGTTTTTTTAAACATGTTGTCCTCCTTTAAATTTTAAATATTTAAATCATCCTCTTCCATGGTGAACTGAAATATTCTGGAAAGATCAAAATATTTCCAAAACCAGGAAGGCTTGTTTGTTGGCGCAAGCTCCAGCTTGAATAAAAGTATTACTGCAGGGAGAAATATCAATGCCCCTGTTGTTGTTGAAATCATTGTACCTGTTATTAACAGTGCAAAATATACTATTGGCTTGAAGCTGGAAATAACCAGTACAAGAAAACCCAAAGCTAATGCAAGAGATGTATATATAATTGCCCTCCCTGCTGTTTTGATTGTTGTTTCAATTCCATCCTGCACTCCAAGTCCTTCAGATCTGTAATATCTGTAGTTATTTAAAAAATGAATGGTATCATCAATACCTATACCAATTGCAATTGATGCTATAATAGCTGTTGCAAGATCAAGCCTTATTCCCAGCCAGCCCATTATACCAAAGTTAAATAGAACAGCTGCGCTTATTGGAATAAGAGAAATAAGTGCTGCTGCAAAATTTTTAAAAAGAAGAAATACTATAATCGCTATAGTTAAAAGGCTAAAAACAAGGCTCATTACCTGCCCGTTTATAATATAATCTGAAAGCTGTACAATTATTTTTGGCTCCCCTGCTGTTTTATAGGTATAGCCCTCAGGAAGATTTTCATCAAGATAAAGGCATATCTTATCATTTATGCCGCTCATTATGCTTGAGCTTATAAGCTCCCCCTCCTTCTCCCATATTCTTGCCAGAATATTTGTACTCTGAAAATTCCTGTCAACATAGGATTCAAAGGCATCAGGGATACCATCGTCATTATCATCCCTGCCGGGAAATATTGAGATATAGCTTTCCACATCAATTTTTTTATCAGGTATTGTGTAGTATCTCAAATCATTATCATGCATTGCAAGGTGCATGGTTTTAATAAAGTCTGTTATTGCATCTGTACGCCCTATATTAAGAGCTGTGTTTTCATCTGCCTCAAGCCATACCCTGAACTCTTCAATGAACTTTAAAATTTCAGGCTCTTTAATTCCATTATCCTCATGGGAATCAATAATTATATTAAGTGCAGAGGAGCCGCCAAATTTTTCACCAATTATCTTTGAGCTTGCAATAATAGGATCATCATCCTTGAAATAGGCAAACACAGAGGTTTCCACAATTATCCCCACAAGCCCTGCTGCGGAAATAATAAAAAGAACCACCAGCATTGCGATTGTAGCTTTGGTGTGATCAATTACCCAGCTTGAGATCACACCAAGAAATTTATTCATGAGCCTTTTTTCCCCATTACTTTTTATTGTTCTGTCCTTTGGATCATTTGGAAGAAAGAGAAGCACAGCAGGTATCATGGTTATAGCAATGAACACAGCAAAAAGAACGCCAATGGCTGAAAAAACCC
>CAYTLM010000145.1:0-5141 GCA_964438485.1 uncultured Leptospirales bacterium
TTGCTATATGAAAAAGAGGCATCTTGCTAAAACAGGGTATAACCTTTTCCCTTATATCAAGAAATTTATCAAGCTGCAATTTGGCATGAGACTTATCAGCACAATCTGCACTTGCAAAATGAGAATAAATCCCCTTTACCTCAACTCCAGGCAGCTCACCTATTCTCCTTATTAAATCAGCAGATTTTGTAGAATCTTCCACTATGCCAATACGTCCCATGCCTGTATCAACCTTTATATGAACAGAAATAACAGCGCCAAGCTTTACAGCCTCAGAAGAAAGCAACTCTGCAGCATTCAAAGAATGAACAGATACATGTAAATTATATTCTATATATTCTCTAACATATACAGGGAGACTTTGACCAAAGATTAAAATATCTGCATCAATTCCTTTCTTTTTTAAATCAACAGCCTCATTAAGCCTGGCAACAGCTAAATATTCAGCGCCACACTTTAATGCTTCAGATGCAATAACAAAGGCTCCATGACCATAGGCATCAGCCTTGACCACAGCCATTATTTGGCTGCGCGCCTTAACGAGTTTAGCAACTGCATCCATATTGTGCCTAAAAGCAGCAAGATCAATTTCTGCATATATAGGGGATCCGACAGCATCATTAATCATAAGCAAAAGTATTATTCCTCTGTAAAAAAAAGCGTTATATATGCCTTTAATGACAAAGCATATTCCAGTTTAATTTGAGTCTCAACAGCCCAGGATGATTCAGAATAAAGCTTTAAATTTCTTTTAAAAAGTTCCTCTGCATCAAGAAGCGGAGGAACAGTTTTCTCTCTTATAAAATATCCCCTGTTATGCCTGTCAAAGAAGATCTCTTTATGTGAAATATGAAGGTACTCATCACCCTTTTTATAAATCCTGTAGGATTCAACCTCATAAATATCCTTATAGGAATCAATAAGGTTAAGGCACTCGGAGGCTCTGTAAAAATTAAATATCATTCTGCTAAAAACATCAAAGTGCTCAATAAGCTCGGCATCATCTGTCATTGAACTTAATTTTTTTATGCCATGATAGTTTCTTCTCAAAAGAAGTACCATGTCATTATATATCTTTACATACTTTCTCTCTTCACGCCTGTGAAAATTAAAAAGGCCGTATTGAAAATATCTGTACATTCCATCCTTGGCAGATTCCCTGGCACGGATAAAGCCGTTGATTAAATACTCTCTTCTTGCCTCATCCTGCAGCCCGTAAAGCTCATCACGAAAAACTTTATCATCTTTACTGCGCCTTTCCTCTTTTACAGGCTCCTGCTTTTGTGGCGCTGATTCATTGCTACGGGTATCTCCATTTTCCTCTTTAAACCTAAAACCCATTAATGTGGAATAGGCCATGTTCAGGGTTGTCATCTGCTCATTGGCCCAGTCCTTACGCTGCGGATTTTTGTCAGGGTGATATTTTAATGCCATGGCCCTGAATGAACGGGTAATCTCCTCATTAGAGGAACCCTGTTTAACCTGCAGAATACTATAACATTTTTCTATATCCATATATTTTTCCAAAATGCCATTATTGTAATAATAGCAATCAGACAACAGCACCTGTGCTCCTGATTTTTCATCAGGGGCACTGGTACTGAAAATCTATTATTTTTTGGTTAGTTTCCCATCCTGAACAATTCTGCGTGCCTTTTTAATTATATTGTCAGGAATAGTAATTCCCAGGTTTTTCGCAACATCAAGATTAATAAGAAAATCAACATCTGAGGGATCTGTCATAAAAACAGTGCCTATACTCTCCGGGTTTTCACCATTAATTATTCTTGATATGAGCTTACCTGTTGCCCTTCCCATTTTGTAATAGTCAAATCCCCATGCAGCAAGAACCTCAAATTTTTCTGCAGAGCTGGGGTCTGCGGACATAATTGGAATTTTATTATCTTTTGCAACATCAGAAACAGCGCTTAAAGCTGATATTACAGTATTGTCTGTGCTAAGATAAAAAGCGTCAACTCTCCCTGCTATAGACTGTGCAGCCTGTTTAACTTCAGAAGAATTGCTTACTGTTGTTTCAACAAATTCAATATCAAGTTCCTGACATGCTTTTTTTGCCATTTTAGCCAATGAAACAGCATTAGCCTCATGGCTTGCATAAATGTGACCAAGCCTTTTGATGTTTTTAAACTTCGTCAAAAATACTATCTGATCCTTTACTGGAGTCATATCAGATACGCCTGTAACATTTTTTTCACCCCTGGTAAAAGATCTCACCAGACCAGCATCAACAGGATCTGTAACAGCTGCATAAATAACAGGTATTTCATCAAGAGCATTTACCAGCGCCTGTGAAGCAGGAGTGGCAATACCAACTGCAATATCTACCTTGTCAGCTTTAAACTTCTGTGCTATTGACGCTGCAGTTGACAGTTCACCATTGGCATTTTGAAAATCATAGCTTATTTTTTCAAAGCCAAGGTCCTTTAGTTCATCCTGCAACCCCTGTTCTATTGCATCAAGAGCCGGATGTGCAACTATTTTAGAAACTCCCACTTTAATCTCTTCAGAAGTACCTTTTTTACCGCATCCTGAAATAAAAAATGAAACAGTAATAACAGCTATTAATAATAAAATTTGAGCAGAAATCTTTTTCATAAACTCTATCCTAAACTTTTTTTTATTTAAATACTAACACATATAGATTTAGTCAAGAATTATGCAGAAATCAAATCTTATTTAATACTTCTTGACAGTTAAAAAACATCTTTGTGCTATTAATTATAGCATTTAAAAAGCTATTTTAAAAATAAGGCGAAATACTATGAACAAAGGGATAAAGCATAAAGATATTATTTTTAGCTCGGATTCTGATTTCAATCTTTTTGCTCAGGAAATAAAAAAAAATCTGCAAAAAAGAGAAAAACAATGCTGTGTTTTCCCTGAATACAGAAAAGCATCTGTTTTAATACTGCTGATAAATAAAAACAATTCCCCTCATGTTATTCTTACATTAAGAACAAATTCCGTATCCACACATAAAGGGCAGATCTCGCTCCCTGGCGGAGGCTTTGACAGCACAGACCGGGATTTCTTATTTACAGCTTTAAGAGAAACCCATGAAGAGATTGGAGTACCTCCTGAAAAAATACAAATTCTTGGTGAGTTTGACGATTACATTTCCATAGCTGGATTTGAAGTCCATGTTTTCGCTGGAACAACAGATTATCCTGTTGATTACAATCTAAGCGCAGATGAAATTGACACTATACTTGAAGTACCCCTTTCCCTTTTTTTGAATAAAGAATATAGCAAATGCGATATGGTTCTACATAAAGACAAAGAAGTTCCAATTTATTACTATGACTGGCAAGGGGCTTCAATCTGGGGAATGACAGCGCGCATACTTACAGACTTTGCTGAAATATTTCCTGAAAACTAAAAAAAACTTCCTCTAAGGTATAATTATTGACCTGGATGGTAACAGAAAGTAACATTTTAATACCTTATTATAAATAAGATTTAAAAATATATATCAATCTCTAAAACAACATGAAAAATATTTTTATAAAATATTTCCTGTTAAGACTGGTTAAACCTGGAGTAGAAAATGCCTAAAAAAAATTCTGAAAGAAAACCGCACCTTCTTATTATTGCCTTTGCAATGGGCATATTTATTGGAATAAATTTTACAATTATAGCAGGAGCCAATGAATCTGCACATAAGTACCTCGATTATTTTCATCAGGTTTATCAGATTGTTACAACTGAATTTGTAGACAAGCCTGAAAGCAAAAATATCTTCTATGGCGCAATAAAAGGAATGCTTGGTTCTCTTGACGATCCCTATACACGTTTTCTCGATGAGGACGCATCTTCTGAACTCAATGAAATGACAACAGGAAAATTCGTTGGCATAGGTGTTGAGGTTACAGTAAGGGATGGAGATTTTATTGTTGTATCTCCCATAGAAAACTCCCCTGCAATGAAAGAAGGAATCGAAGCAGGCGATATCATAACCAAGGTCAATGATGAACCTGTAAGGGATAAGGATTTTTCTGAAATAATAAAAAAAATTAAAGGTCTTCCTGGCACAAAGGTGAATATTACTATCCACCGGGAAAATAATGATGAAGATATTACATACTCAATTGAAAGGGCTCCCATAAAAATAGACAGTGTTGAATATTCTATAATTAAAGAAAATAATATAGGTTATTTAAAAATAAAAACTTTTGGAGCAGAAACTACTTCTGATGTAAAGCAGGCACTTCAGTATTTTAATGATAAAAAGATTAATAACCTGATTATAGATCTTAGGTTCAACCCTGGAGGACTTTTAAATTCAGCGGTTGAAATATCAGACTTTTTCCTGGACAAAAATCTTGTAATTGTTTCAACAAAGGGGCGAACAGGTAATGAATCAGAAGCAGTTTTCAAATCAAAAGATCCTGTTTTTTATTCTGGTAAAACTGTTGTACTGGTAAACAGGGGAAGTGCTTCTGCATCGGAAATTTTGAGCGGAGCCTTACGCGACAATAAGCGGGCTGAGCTTATAGGTGAAAAAACATTTGGAAAAGCCTCTGTGCAAAAAACATTTGGCCTTGATAAAAATGTAAATGTTGCTGTTACTATTGCCAAGTACTACACCCCATCAGGTGAGCTGATTCACAAAAAAGGGATTACACCCACCTTTGAAGTTAAATACTTTGAAATCCCTGAAAGCGAAAACGAAGCCCTAAAGCTGACAGGAAAGATGAAACTATTAGACAGTTTTGTTGATTCAAAAACCGAATATAACAGCACAACCCGTGATGAATTTAAAAAAATTCTGTCAAAGAACAACGTAAACCTTTCATCCAGTACAGCTGATTACATTCTTAAAAGAGAGATCCTGAAATATCACAAAAGCCTCCCCTATGATCTTGAGTTTGATAACCAGCTTATTAAGGCTATTGAAAGGTTAAGCTTGTAGATATGTCATCCATGGAAAAATCTGTAATTGGCCTTGGACTTGAAAGTTCATGCGATGAAACCTCAGCTGCAATAATATCAGATGGGAAAGTAATCCTCTCCAATAAAATTTTCAGCCAGATTGATCTGCATCTGGCATACTCAGGCGTGGTTCCTGAAATTGCGTCCAGGGCTCACCTTGAAGTTATTAACAGCCTCATAGATTCTGC
>CAYTLM010000146.1:0-5124 GCA_964438485.1 uncultured Leptospirales bacterium
GTGAAATAAACAAACTGTCATTAAGCCTTAATAACTTTGATACAGACAAATGCAGGGAGATTATTCATGCGATCCTTGATAAAATGGGGTATGGAGGATAGATGGCAGTTAAACCTAAAATACTTGTAGTTGATGATGTTCCGGGAAATATTCAGATTGTAATGCAGGCTTTGAGAAATGACTATTCTGTTGTTGCTGCAACCAGCGGTGAAAGGGCGCTTGCACTGGCTTCTGCTGATCCTGCACCGTCAATGATTCTTCTTGATGTTATGATGCCTGAAATGGATGGCTATGAGGTATGTCGCAGACTTAAAGAGAATAAAAAAACAGCAGGTATTCCTGTTATGTTTATTACTACTCTTGATGAAGATTCAAATGAGGAAAAGGGTCTTGATTTGGGCGCTGTTGATTATATAGCAAAGCCTATTAATCCGGCTCTTGTAAAAAAAAGGGTAAGGAATCAGCTTGAGTTAAAATTACACAGAGATCATCTTGAAGAGCTTGTGCAGGAAAGAACAGCCCAGATTCATAAAACCAGGCTTGAAATAATAAGGATGCTTGGGCGGGCAGCTGAATATAAGGATAATGAAACAGGAACCCATATTGTCAGGATGAGTAAATATTCTCAGGAAATATCCCTGGCATGCGGTGTGAGTGAGGGGGAGGCAGAACTTCTGCTCAATGCAGCTCCAATGCATGATGTTGGGAAAATAGGTATTCCTGATTACATTTTACAAAAGCCCGGACCTCTTAATCCTGATGAGTGGAAAATAATGAAAGGCCATGCATATATGGGGTATCTTATAATCGGGAAACATGATTCAGAAATTCTTCAATCTGCCTCTATGATTGCCTATCAGCATCATGAAAAATGGAATGGGACAGGATATCCCAGGGGGTTAAAGGGAGAGGAAATACATCTTTTCAGCAGGATTGTTGCACTTGCAGATGTTTTTGATGCTTTAACGAATGAAAGGGTTTATAAAAAAGCCTGGCCAATGGAGGATGCCCTGGCTCTTGTAAAAAAAGAAAGGGGGGAACAATTTGACCCTGCTGTTGTTGATGCTTTTTTTAATATTTTGCCTAAGATAATAAAGATAAAAGAGGAATATTCAGATGAGCAGTGAATTGCCTGGGCTTCTTTTTGTTTTTTTTGCCAGGGTTATTGATGTTTCAATGGGAACATTCAGAATTATATTGATTTCCAGAGGGTATGCACATATAGCCCCTTTTTTAGGTTTTTTTGAAATTCTTGTATGGATTACAGCCCTGGGGCATGTGCTCAATAATCTTAATGGGGCTGTGAGCTATGTTGCTTATGCAGGGGGTTTTGCTACAGGAAATTATGTTGGCATGAAACTCGAGTCTCTTATTTCTATTGGGTATCAGTCAATAAGGATTATTACAAGTGAAAAAATAACAGTTCTTCCTTTAAGCTTGCGTGAAGAGGGCTTTGGCATAACAACAGTTGCAGCAAGAGGAATGAAGGGAGAAGTACAGCTTATTTATACAACTGTTGCCAAGTCAAAAGTTAAAAAGCTTCTTGAAATTGTTGAAGCTCTTGAGCCTAAAGCCTTTGTCACTATTGAAGATGTGCGATCCTTTAAATCCGGGTTTGTGCTTAAAAGCGGATTTTTACAAAATTTCGGAAAATTTTCCATGGGGAAAAAATAAGGATTAATTTCCCCTTTATTAAGGAAATCAGGAGCTGCCTGATTTCCCTGCTTTACAAAAAATAATTCCTATAATCATAGTTAAAGCAAAGCATATTATTACAGGAATAAAAGTATGGGTTGCTGCTGCAAAGATTATGCTTTCCTTTATTGTATCTGTAATTGGTTCTGTTCCAAAACCTGGCAAAATAAAGGAAGGTTTAAATGCAATTACAAGTGCAGCAAATGAGGCAAGAATAGCCAGATAAGAGGGGTATTTTAAAACATTGCCTGTAAATCTTGCTCCTGTTTTTATGTCAGGTGCAGATAGAAATATAAGTAAAATAAAAAGAAAAATAATCCCAGGTGTTATATATTTTAAATAAACTCCATAGGTTAAAAACAGCATTGCGTATTCAATAATATCTGCACCAGTGCCTTTAATTACTATAGGGCCATTTGAACTTATAGTTCCATTATCTATTGTCATGTCAGCAGTTTTGAGCTTTGATCTTGCGTATTTTTCAATAAGCCATGAATCGGACATGCTGAAAATTTTTGTTATAACCCATGGATTGCTAAGCCCCTGTATGGAGCCTATGCTTTTAACAAAAACTTCGCTTAAAAGGTGCCTTTCTCTTTGCATTCCACCTTCATTCACCTTTACTTTTAAGTTTATTTTTAATGGAGGGAGTTTAATTATTTTTCTGTTTTCAATCATGCCTGAATCAATATCAAAGCGCTGCACAAAGATATTTCCTTCCTGCAGCTGAATTTTGTGAGACATTAAAAAGTTTAAATAAACGCTAATAACATCATTTAATGTTGTGTCAATAAAAAGGGTATTGAGCTGTTCTGTTAAAACAGGGCTTATTTTGTGAATGTCAGAGTAGATGCTGTTCATGAATTCACTTTGTCTGGAGCTGAGAATTTTATCAGCATCCTTTTCTCTTTTTTTCAGATCTTTGTCTGCTTTTTTCAGGTTGCCTTCAGCAATATCAAGTTCTTTTTCAAGATGGTTTATCTGGTCTTTTTCAGTTTTTCTGAATTTTTCTATTGTCTTTACTTCTTCTTTTAGTTCAGCGAGTTTATTTTTTTTAAATAGCTTGAATTCATCTTCACTTTTAAATTCATCAGGAGACTTTATCCATTTGAGGTTATCAAGTTCCTTTATCTGATTTTTAATACTTATGTATTTTTCGGTTTGATAAAAGCTGTGAAATTCAAGATGTTTTTCTTCATACTCTTTTTTTATTTTTTCGTATTCAGGCATAAAGGACTTAATGCCGGTCTTTTTTTCAATTTCACGCTTTATGTCATTTTCGATTTCAAGGTTTTTTACAGAAATTATTTTTTCTACAAGGTTCATCTGCTTAACAATTCCTGTGTAAAACCAGTTAGATGTCAGGAGAAGATGTGAAACAGTCAGGCATATAAAAACAGGAATAATAATAAGTGCTGCTAATGATAAAATATAAAGAAAGAATCCTTTTTTCTTCGCCATGTTTTACTCCGATACAATATTTTATATTTTTAGTTTAAATACAGGGTATTTTTTTAGGATAGAGAAATGTTTTTACTATACTCTATATAAACGGATTATAATATCTATGATTAATTTGTAAAGAATTTTAGCAGGGGCAGTGAAATAATTAAATGTTATAATCCCATCTCCCTGAACTTTTTCGAGACCTCTCTCTTTTTCCAGTTCTTTTATCTATTTTTTAGATTTATTCCAGACCCCATTCCCTAACCCTTTCCCCACAATGGGGAAAGGGAATTGTGCTATGGATTTTTTTGTAAATGTTGAATTTTTAGTTCTATGAATTTAAAGGTAAAGTGTAATATAAAATTTTATGATACAAAGCCCTCTCCATATGGAGAGGGCGCGGCAGTGCCGGGGTGAGGTCTCACTAGATGTTATCTCGATACACCGACTATGTCGGCGTTAGGCAACCGTTGATTTGCCGTACTTCAAGTAGGTTCGCAGAGCCGTATCGAGAAGAAGTCGATGGGGTCTAAGGGGTCAGAGCATAAATTCCCTGTTTATAATATCCCTGGCTTCTTCATATATTGCATCTTTAATCCAGTGAATTTTTAACCCTCTCCTCTCCATTCCCCTGAACCAGGTCATCTGTCTTTTGGAAAATCTGTTAATGGCAATATTCAGCTGTTCTTTCATTATATCTATAGTAATATCACCTCTGAGGTATAGAGCACAGTATCTGTATTCCAGGCCCAGCTTTATTAGCCGATCAAATGTAATCCCTGAATTTAGAAGAGTTTCCACCTCCTGAACCATCCCTTCGTCAAGACGTTCATTAAGTCTTTTTTCGATTTTTTTTAACAGCTCATTTCTGGGAGGATTAATTCCTATAATAAGAGGTGTAAGGGTATTTTGCTTTTTAATTATATCAGGTTTTATGTATCTGGCTATTTCTATACCCCTGATTATTCGCCTTGAACTTGATCTGTCAGTTTCCATATATATTTTTTCAGACTCGTTTTTAAGGATTACTTCCAGTTCATCCTTTGTAAGGGGTTCCAATTCTCTGCGCAGATCTTCGTCAACAGGTGCTTCAGGGAGGCTATAGCCTTTTAAGGCTGCTTCAATATAAAGACCGGATCCACCGGTTAAAAAGGGAATGTGTTTTTGGGAAATAATTGAATTAAAAGCATTGTTAAAGTCCTGGATGTATTTGTACAAATTATATTCTTCTGAAGGTAAAGCAATATCAATAAGATGAAAAGGCACATCCCCTTTGGTGGTGCTGTATTCTTTCAGGTCTTTTCCTGTGCCAATATCCATGTCCTTGTAAACCTGACGGGAATCACCTGATATAATTTCTCCATTAAATTCAAATGCAAGTTTAACAGCAAGGCCTGTTTTACCGCTTGCAGTAGGCCCGCAGATTGTGATAATGTTATATTTGCTTTTCATTAAATTTTTATCCTGTTTATTTACCTTTTTTCACAGGTGTTAAATTAATCTGCAATTTTTTCTTGTCATGATTATATTATATGCTATACTGTTTATTTAGTAAAGCAATCTTCCAGGTAAAGTACGCTCCAGGATTTTAAATTATATATGAGGAAAAAATGAACGAAACATGGATTATTTCATCTGTAATAGTAATATTGTGCCTTCTGGTTATTCCATCAATAGCTTTTGCTTTTATCAATTATCAGAAGCTTAAAAAACTTGAAGAAGGAAAAAACAATGAAATTTTGCTTAATCTGCTTAATTCCCTTAAACAGGATATTTCAGATACATCGCATAAAAGCCGTATGGAGTTTCAACAGAAGCTCGACTCAATTACTTCATTTCTAAGCAGAAGCCAGCAGGAGAGCTCGCAAACACTGCAAAACCAGTTTCGCCAGTCAACAGCAATAATTAAGGATGTTACTGAACGGCTTACTAAAATTGATGAAACAAACAAGCAGGTTCTTGATTTTTCCAGGCAGATGCAGA
>CAYTLM010000147.1:0-5079 GCA_964438485.1 uncultured Leptospirales bacterium
CCTGCTTTTTTTCTCATGATTTTTTTATTTTTTATAATTTTCTACATGATTATTCCTCTTTTGGAAAAAAAATATCTTCAGAATAAACACGACATGTGTCAGACCCTTGTTAAACTGGCAATTAGTGATCTGAATTCCCGTGAAACAGAAGTTAAATCAGGGATCATCTCCCTTCAGCTTGCCCAGGCTAGAGCTATAAACAGGTTTCGTTCTTTTAGACACGGGCATGATGGCAAGGATTATTTCTGGATTCAGGGCTCTGACGCTATACTCATTATGCACCCATACAGGCCTGATCTTGAAGGTAAAGTCCCTGATGATTTACTGGCTCCTGATGGTAGCAACTTATCAGAGCTTGCCAGGGAGATTTCTAAATTTGCGAAAAAACCAAAGGGTGGTTTTCTTGAATACAAATGGAACTGGAAAGAGAACCTTGATGTTGTAAAAAATAAAATCTCCTATGTTGAATTTTTTGAGCCCTGGGGCTGGCTTGTTAGTACAGGCGTATATCTTGATGATATAGAATCAGAGATAGATGAATGGACCAGGACTTTTATTTATATAGGAATTTTTTTGTTTCTTGCTGTTTTTCTTTTTGCTTTTTTTCTTTCAGTCAGGGCTGCCCGCTCCAGACGAAGGGAGGTTGATGCCCTTGATCTGTTAAAGGAAAATGAGGTTAAGTTTAGAACTGTTTTTAACAATAGTCCCTATAGTATTGCCATTAACTCTTTACAAAGCGGTGAGTATATTTCAGTTAATATGGAGTTTGAATCTTTTACAGGATTTTTTGAAAGTGAATTAACTGATAAAACATGGCACGATTTAAAATTTTCACCGCAGCACATAGGAGAGGATGTTTTTAATGCTCTTTTAAGTGATGGAAGAGTTTATAATGTTGAATCAGTTATTGCTATAAAATCAGGGGAATCCAGAAATATTTTATATACTGCGGCATTGCTGGAAATGGAAGGAGAAGAAGCTGTTATTTCCATAATGGTTGATGCAACAGAAATAAAAAAACTTCAGGATGCATTAAGGCAATCTCAAAAAATGGATGTTATTGGTCAGCTTACAGGAGGCATAGCACACGATTTTAATAATATGCTTGCTGGTATTATGGGCAGTGCTGAACTTCTCATGTTTAAAACAAAAAACAATCCTGATCTTGCAAAGCATATTGAACTTATATTGAAAAGTTCAGATCGTGCTTCAGAGCTTATAAAAAAGCTTCTTGCTTTTGCGCGAAGGGGAATAGAAGTCGAGGTTGTTCTGGATTTTCATGAGCTTATTAAAGAATCAATTGTGCTGCTTGAAAGAAGCATAGATCGGAAAATAAATATTCAATCCATGTTAAATGCAGAGTATCAAATGGTTAAGGGCGATCCTGTTCTTATTCAGAACATAATTCTTAATCTTGGTTTAAATGCAAGGGATGCAATGTCTGATGGAGGGACTTTGACAATAGCTACAAGTAATGTAGATGTTGATGAAAACTTTATATTAAACCACAATTATGTGATTACCCCTGGGAAGTATATTCAATTAAATGTTAAAGATACTGGCATAGGCATGAACATAGAGTTGAGAAGCCGTATATTTGAACCTTTTTTTACAACAAAGCCGGAAGGAAAAGGGACAGGACTTGGCATGGCTGTAGTTTATGGAACTGTTAAGGAGCATAATGGTTTTATTGAAGTTTACAGTGAGCCTGGGTCAGGCACTAATGTGAAAATATTTATTCCTGTTGTTGAAAATGATAAAATAGGAATAATCAGCATGTATAATGAACCTGTTTTAGGCAAGGGGGGTGTTCTTGTTGTTGATGATGAAGATATTGTTAGAACAATTGCATGTTCATTGCTGGAATCTCTTGGTTATGAATGTTTTTTAGCTGAAAATGGATCAAGGGCTATTGATATTTATATGAAGGAAAAAGATAAAATCGATATTGTTTTGCTTGATATTATAATGCCTGGAATTAGTGGACTTGAAACATCTGAAAGATTAAAGGAGATTGATGAAAATGTTAAAATTATTTTTTCTTCTGGTTTTCGTAGAGATGAAATAGTTATGGGGTTTATGAAAAACTCCAATAAGCGATTTATTCAAAAACCCTATCATCTGGTTGAGCTTAGCAGAATAATCGCTGAAACAATGAATTCATAGCAGAGATGTGCTGTTAAAAATATTTTGGTGGACATGGGGACATGTTATCTGATTCATGTATTTAATAAAAAGATAATTGAAACTGCGGCTCTGGGCTATGAAGGATAAAATAAAGAATATTTTTAAATCATCCGGTATTAATATTACTGAAAAGCAGGCTAGCCAGTTTTCACTCTATTATAAACTAATTAATGATAACAACAGTGATAATGATCTCACCAGAATAAAGGGTGAAGAAAATTTTATTGTTAAGCATTTTGTTGACTCTGTGTATTATACGAAATTTGTTGATATACCGGATTCAATAATTGATATTGGTACTGGTGCTGGTTTTCCCGGTATTCCCATAAAAATAATGTTTCCTCATGTCAATATAATTTTTGCTGAACAAAGAAACAGAAGAGTTGATTTTCTTAAACTTGCAGTAAAAGCCCTGGGCTTTACAGGAGTTGAATTTTATTCGCATAAAGTAACTGACAAATCTTTTTTTAATGTGAATGGAGTTATTACAAGGGCTCTTGAAGATGCACCTGAAACCCTGGACAGAGTTGAGCATTTTCTTCCTAAAGGGGGAGTTGTAATACTTTTAAAAGGCCCTGATGCAGATGGGGACATTGATAAGCTTTCCAGAAAGAATCGTGATAATTTTAAACTTGTTATTGATAAAAAATATATTCTTCCAGGTACTGATAATGCCAGGAGGGTTCTTGTGTTTAAAAAAAAGACTGGCGTATTCAGGAAAATATATAAAATTATGAAAGATGAAAATGAAACCAGGGGAATAGCAGTTTCTTCTTCTGAAAATAAAACCTATAAAGATCTTAAAAAACTCATCACAGGAGATGGGATAAAAAAAACAAATTCCATTACTGTTTCAGGTAAAAAAATAATATCAGATTTTCTTTTACATGGAGATATAACACAGTGCAGGCTTATTTTGCCTGATGATTATGTTGAAAATGACAGAGACTTTGATTTGTTGATTACCAGGTTTTATAACAGGGGAGCTCTTTATATTTTTAAAAGTTCTCTTTTTAAAGAAATAGATGTTTTAAAAAATAAAACCCCGATTCTTGTTACAGATATGCCAGTTATAGAAAAATGGGATGGTTCTGCAGAGATGGGATGCAATCCAGTTATTCCCTTTCAGGACCCTGCAAATGTTGGGGCTGCTGTGCGTTCAGCAGCTGGATTTGGTGTTAAGCGTATTATTTTAGCCAAAGGTGCTGCAAATCCCTTTCATCCAAAATCAATAAGGGCATCATCTGGTGCTGTATTTAAAATGCGCTTTGTTAAGGGCCCTTCTATTGATGAGTTCTCCAATTTTGCTGGTAAAAACATTCCTCTTGTGTCAATGGATAAAGAGGGCTTGAATATTGAGGAATTTACTTTTCCGGAAAGCTTTTTTCTTGTTTCAGGTACAGAGGGGCAGGGGCTTCCTGAGAATCTTATGCAAAGTTCAGTGTCCATACCTGTGACTGATTCAGTTGAGTCTTTGAATGCTTCGGTTGCTCTTTCGATCTTTTTATACGAATGGTCAAAACATAAAAATTAATTATTTTTAAAAGGAGAAAATGCATGTCATTAAAGAACAGGATAAGAACAATACCTGATTTTCCTAAAAAGGGTATAATGTTTCGTGATATTACTACTCTTCTTAAAGATTCAGAGGGCTTTAAGGAGGCTGTTGATTTGATTACGGATCATTGTAAAAACATGGATATAGACCTTGTTGCTGGTATAGAGGCAAGAGGGTTTATCCTTGGCGGAGTAATAGCCTATAATCTAAAAAAAGGTTTTGTGCCAGTACGCAAACCGGGCAAGCTTCCCTTTGAGTCAATTGACTATGAATATGAACTTGAATATGGGAAAGACAGCCTGGAGGTGCATGTTGATTCAATCAAAAAAGGGGACAGGGTTTTGTTAATAGATGATCTCCTTGCAACTGGAGGAACAGCTTTTGCTGCTGCAAAGCTTATTGAAAAGCTTGGTGGTCAGGTTGTGAAAATGGCCTTTATTATAGATCTGCCTGAGGTGGGGGGAAGAAAAAAACTGGAAGACAGCGGCTACAGTGTGTTTCATCTGGTTGAATTTGAAGGTGATTAAGTAATAAAAAAATCAGACTTAATCCAGGTTTTAGTTAAAACTATGCCCCTGTTAAACAGGGGCAGGTAAATAGAAAATTATAGTTGTAAAAAATTATTACAGAGATTTTAGTATATTAAATTTCTGCAACGTTTTCATAGCTATCATCATTCTCTTCATAATTTTCAATATAATCAAGCCTGTCAAATCCGGTTTGAACGGTTCTGGAACTCTCTGATCTATAAATAGGGCTGTTTTTTTCAGTGCCACTGCTTTCATCAATGGATGAATTTTCAATGGAATCTTCACCTTGAATATTCTTTTTGTATCTGTAGAGCATTTCTTTCCTGCTCATTTCCTTCCATTCTTTTGCACGTTTTATATGACGACCTGCAGGATATTGATCCATATATGTCTGAAATTCTTTTGCAGCAGACTCATAGTTTTTAGCCATGAAAAAGGAGTATCCTGTTTTTATCCTGGCATCTTCATCTTTATGATAATAGTTGTTTGACAGGGTTTTTTGAAAATACGATATAGCTGAATCATATCTTTTAAGTGCAAAATAGCTTTCCCCTATCCAGTATAGTGAATTTTCAGCTCTTTCAGTATTGGGGAAGTTTCTTAAATATCTCTGGAAATATTCAATTGCAGGAAAGTAGCTCCCTTTCCGGTAGCTATTGATACCACTGTCATAAAGCTGCTTCATATATGCATTGCTTATATCACCAGCATAGTTGCTAAAATTTGCATAGTATTTTAGAAAGTAGTCGTAAAGATTATATGCTTCCATGTCCTGTCCCATTCTTTTGTAAAAGCGGGCTTTCC
>CAYTLM010000148.1:0-5035 GCA_964438485.1 uncultured Leptospirales bacterium
AGCAGAAACCATTATAAACATAATTATTATAAATATCTTTTGCATAACCGACCTTCCTGATAATCTGCATTCTAATGCTTTGTCATGGAATTTTACTATTTATAGTTATTAAAAATCTGATCCTATTTTTACTGTTTCATCTATTTTTGACATGATAAAATCATAGCCATTTTTGTCGTGAGGCCTGGAACAGGCTGAACAGTCCTTTTTTCCTTTGTTGATAATATAATTTCCGCCACATTTATCCTTTAAGGTATAAAGGGGACAAAAGCAGAAAAGGCAGTTGAATTCATCTTCATGAACCCCCTTGTGACAGGGGAAAAACTCACATTTTTTATTTTGAACTTTTTTATAGTTTTCACTCATAATAATACTCTTATTGTATAAATTTTATGTATTGTATGGAGGGATATTTTTCAACCTGTTTTTTTACAGGTAATGATTATAAAGGAATTTATTTTATGAAAAACATAGAGCTCAGGCTTTTATCTAAGTTATCGCAAGCCAGTATTTGCTTAATACTAATAATTTCTAAAATATCACCACAGACGATACCTTGCCTTGATACGCTTCGCTAATCGGCGACCATGTCAGCCAGCTTATTTGAGTCGAGTCCAGCGTAGCTGACGAGACGGGTTATGGCTATATCCTCGCTGGCTATTTACACAATCTTTTTTACACTCTCAGAGAAATGGTTAATCTTGTCGCTGGTGGTTGAACCTGTTAGATAATACCAGTTCTACATCTTCATAACAGCAATAATTACACCTGCAGCAGATACTGTTAAGCCAAAGGACCATATCATAAACTGGAAAAGACGTTTATTTACTTCATCAAAACGTCTATCCATCTGCTCAAAACGCTTATCTACCTGTTCAAAGCGTTTATCTACCTGCTCAAAACGCCTTTCTATCTGCTCAAAGCGCTTATCCATATACTTTTGCATATCTTCAAAGCGCTTATCCATCTGCTCAAAGCGCTTATCCACCTGCTCAAAGCGTTTATCTATTTGCTCAAAACGTTTTTCTATCAATTCAAAACGTTTTTCCATCAATTCAAAACTTTTGAGCATTAACTCACGCTGGTTTTTAAGCTCTTCTTCAACCCGCACCATTCGCTCGCGCAATTCTATCTCATAAACAACAGGGGGTTTTCCTAAACTTTGTTCAGAAATTATCCTGGCCAGGTTATTTTTTAAGTAATCCTCTATTGATTTATAATCTTTTTCTTCAAGTGCCATAAAATCCTCCACAGGCTAAACTGATGTTTAATATAAAAAATTTTTAAGGAGAAGTCAAATAGTTTATTTATGGAAGATAAAACAGACAGGAAAAGTATTTGTGTCTTTGCTAACTCTGCGTCTTTCTGTGAATCTGTCCATTCCCCTTGTCTAATTCAAAATTTTGTTTTAGATAAAAATTTCATTTTAAAAGACACTTACTTTTATATTATTTATATGTTAAGTCAAGAATTTTTATTATCAGGAAATTATAGTTGATTTTTTGCAGAAATTCGGTGATATTTATATGAAATAAATATCATAGAAAATATTGTTTTCAGAGTCTTTTTGATTCTGCACTATCAAAATTTTAGTATGTGAATATCTATTAACAATACTCACATAGTATAAGCGGTAATTGTGTCATTTTATGTCCTGACTTGACAGATTGTTACAAATTGGGAGGAAGACCCTCCCAATAGTTTAAAAACTTCTATTTAACGAGGAACAATGGCGAAAGTCGGATTCCCGGCATATTGAGGGATTTCATCGGAAAGTAAATCCTTCATAGCATTATAAGCTGCAC
The DNA here is from genome assembly GCA_964438485.1 of uncultured Leptospirales bacterium. Taxonomy (GTDB): domain Bacteria; phylum Spirochaetota; class UBA4802; order UBA4802; family UBA5550; genus JBBAGC01. Next base: position 1,806 of record CAYTLM010000148.1, read on the forward strand.
TTCCTCCTGTGATGTCAACTGCATAGGCATACGCTCCAAGTGCAACCATTGGATAGTCTATTGCAGAGCATGAGGCAACACCAGCCTTATCTTCGAAGTCTTTGGATTTAGGCCATGCTATGGGATAGTCCTCTAGTGGATTTTCCCAGCCCTCAGGACGCGGATTTTTTGTTTCCCAGGGCGGCGCGTTTGAGATGTTTTTAATATAACAGTTTTCGACATCTTGCCAGTCGTCGAGAAGTCGCCAATTTTGTTCCCCAAAAATCTCAGTTACAGCATATGGATACTCAAGAGTTGATACTCCAACTGGTAATCTATAGGAGAAGGCTCGCTCCTGTAGATTATTATAAAGGTCTACCAAAGACTTACCAACGTATCGCCTTATACGGTCAACTTTATTTCCAAGTACTCCTGAAGTGCCTCCAAGTAAATCGTTGACATGTGAAAGGCTTTGTAAAAGGAAAAATTCCTGCCAGGGAGTGCTTATCCAACGAACAGAATAGTCAAAGTATTCCGAAGGTCTTCCTCCGTCCAAGCCGCGTTGGCTTATAAATTCCCAAACACCGAGAGGGTGGTAGGTATTTGTTATATAGCGATCGATCCAGAAATCGAGTGTATTGGATGCTTTCTCCGAAAAATAGCTCCGTTCAAAGGTGTCCGATTCAGGTGCAATACCTATCACTCTTCCCAGTTCGCGGAAAGTCCATGCATCTCCTCGTACCTGGTCTTTTATAATTCCTTTTTCATTACCGCGTTCATGTGGCCAACAGTTTGCGAGATTCCAGGCATTCCAAAAATAGAGTTCTTCTAAATAAAATCTATCTCCAGTCATTAAATAAGGAACATAGGCTAATGAACCTTGATGCGCACGATCAATAATCCAGTCGTAGCTGGACCAATTTCGCTCTACATGTTTATCAATATAACCAACTCCGTCCTTCTGTCCTTTACGAGAGTCTCCAAGCCACTCATAGGGCCAATCATCTATAGAAATAAAGCGATTTCTTGCGGATTTGCCTGCATCAGTTTCTCTCACATGGATTTGTGCGTAGCCGGAAATAATTCCATGTGCCTTGGTAATTTCTGCAAGCTCAGCATCCATAGTTAAAAGGTACATAGCAGTAAACTGGGGCAAAAGACCAATTTCGTATCGCCAGCCAGTATTTGGGAAGTATTTTGAAATCAATCCAGAGTCTCCGACTCCTTTTGTACAGGAATTCCAATTGTTTATCATACTTGCGACGGCTACGGGATCGATGGTCAAATTAGGATCGTAGGATGGGAAAACCCTGGTAGAAAGCAAATAGGGAATATCATAGCTTATATGAACATTAGAAGGCTCTTCGCCTATCCAGGAAATACGACCATGACGTGAATCCCATTTAGAGGTGATGTTTGTTTCAGTAAGTATGGTGTTATTTGATGAGCCGTAACTGCCAGTAATTGTTAAACTATAGGTTTCGTCTGTGCCTCCATCAACTGCTCTTGTATTTTCCACTACATGGAAAACTCTCACTCCCGGGTAGCCCTCAAAGCGCCTAATGTGTGCCCTCAAAGAAAGTGCCTTTGTTGTATCAGGAAAATTTGTTACTGTTATTTCATTAACAACACTTCCTGCAAGCCAGGTTTCTATACGACCTGCATCTTCTTGTGCACTAGTAAGAAGAGAGGAGAGTGTAAGATTGTCTGCATTTCCTGAAAAAGTAAAGTTTGCATCAAAGGCCCCAGAACCTGATCCGCGCAGTACGGACAGATTAGCTTTTTCGTAAGCGTTAGTTTTATTCGAGGCATGAAGAGCGATCGTCACTGTTTCGTTTGCGTCCAGTTCAGGAATGAGAAATGATATGATTGCATGCTTGATGCTACCATCTGGCCAGCGTACTTTGATATCTGTTTGGGTTTGAATGGGTTCATTTTCGATGAGTGCTACAAGCGGACCGGTAAAGTCTCCCTGGCGGAAAACGTGCGAGAGAACCATAGGATAGGGGTTGTTGTCTACTCCATCTTGTTCAGTAATAGAGACCGAGACAACGTGTTTACCAATAACTAGTTTTGTCGAGTCTGTCCCGCATGATGCGAGTATTGATATCACGCATGCAAAAACTAAAAAATACTGTATTTTATTCATTTGCATTTTCCCCCTATTCTCAATTATAGAGACTATTATAAATTATAGGGAGTTTTATAACGATGTCAAAAAAAAGTAAAAAATTTAAATAAATTTTGAATAATCAGAACTGTTTTCCTAATAAAATAATCGGAATTTGATATGGTAAAATTCAGAATTACACCTATCCACAAATAAAAATGAATCCTTTTTATGGGAAAAAAATTAAAGTAGAAAAAACTCCTGCTGATAATATGAAAAAAATGGCGGAATACGCAAAAATTAAGAATTGACAATAAAGCGAGGTAAAGGTATAAATTTTTTACCTCTAAAGAATTTCCACTAATAGCAGGATAAATTCAGATATGACATTGAATAAAAAAAAACGATTTTGTATATGTAAATATTGACGGAACGATTCGTGAATTGACAAATGATGAAATTGAATATCTTTCCGAAGATTTTCATCCAAATGACGGAGCACGACCTTATATAAAATCGAGTTATGAGCAATTAACACCTGATAATAGGATTTCGGGGTTTTTATTACGAAAAAATATTCCGAATAATATGAAAGCTGAAAATGATGAAAAATAAAAATGAAACAGAAACAGTTGAGTTAAAGAAAGGAGACAAATTTGTTCCAACAGGCGACAATGTTGGCTTTAAAATTATACGGGATTTATCGGATGAACAGAAAGAAAAAATCGAAAACTCAACAATTTTGCTTAGGACTGGACAACTTTTTATGCACTACTGGACAGATAACCTGATTTGTACTGATAGAAATGACCCGGAATGGCAACACAAAGTAATGTTTTTCTGGAAAGCAGAAGAACCTTTTCCCAAAAAATCCTTACCCCCGATTTTTGAAACTTTCAATAGCAAATATTTCCTGTTTCAAGGCGACACTTCCAAAATTACTTTTCGAATTGGACAAGCAACTCCCTGGTTTGGCTTGCCTGGACTTGGTGAAAAACACGCTTGTGAAATAAATGACGAGAGAGTTACAATTCCAGAGTTATACAAACTTGGTTTTATTGAGTATATTGAACAGGTAGAATTGACAAATAATAACTTTGATATTTTAACTGACAAGGAAAATTATTTTTTCCTGATTGAC
>CAYTLM010000149.1:0-5019 GCA_964438485.1 uncultured Leptospirales bacterium
TGACAGGCCCTGCAGTTGAAGTTTTCAAAGGAGAATGGCCGCTTTAAAAATATTAAGAAACAAGGGGAATATCAGATGTTATATTTCCCAGAGCTTTTTAAAAGGTATTCCCTTTTCAAGAACCATTACTTTCTCAACACCTGGTATATTTTCCACTATTGTTTTTTCAAGGGACTCCTTAAAAAGTGTCTCTGAATTTTTTACAACCTTTATATCATTTCCCAGAATTGCAGGCATAAGATCTATCAGGCATAGTTTACCTTTTTTATCTTCAGCTTCTACAAACCATATTTTTTTAATGGTATATCTTACTGGCACATTAAGGGCTGTATTCTCATAAAAGGAACCTGCTGCAACAAGAGAAAAAAGTTTTTTCACCAAAACCTCTTCTTCAAGATCATCGTGGATCTCCCTCTCTTCACTTATTATTTCATTAGCTCCTTCTGATGGAATATATATATTAATTTTTATTTTATTTTCAATAACCGGAATTGCAGGAAAAATATTAAATATATTGCTCTCAACCTGATAGCTGAAAAGTACATAATCCAAAAATAATATTGAGGATAAAACCAGTATTGCTATACGGGTTCTTTCCTGTTTAGTTTTAGAAAAATAGTTTTCCTTTACTAAAACATACCTTCCTTTAAGGTTTGGTATAATATTTTTAATTTTTTTTAATATATTCATTCCATCTATTTCCCTTTATTTCCAGTTTATATGACACATAAAAAACAAATGCAATATGTAATCAAGGATTTTTTAAAAACGGATTTTCATAAATTTTTAATTTATGCTATTTATGTTGAATCATTTTATTATATTCGTGGATAAAATCTACAATACCATCGCTTATACCTTTTGCTATACTGTTCTGGTAATCTGCCCTTTTCAAAAAAGATGCTTCTTTGGTATTTGTTATAAATCCCACCTCAACAAGGACAGCAGGCATTAAAGCGCCTCTAAGCACAAAAAAGTCAGCCCTCTGAACACCCCGTGACCTGAACTCCTTTATATTTTTACCCAGGCCTTTCTGGATAGATTCAGCCAAAAGCGAGCTTTCACGCTGTATCTGCGTTGTCATCATCAATGCCTCAACCTGGTCAACATCATCATATTTTTTTCCTCCAGTAGAATTTCTTTCAAGAATCACCACATTATTTTCAAGAGCTGCGGTTTTCCTTGCCTCTTCATTTGTTGGATTTTGAGATAAAAAATAAGTTTCAAAACCAGAGACTTTTGATGATATTGAAGCATTTACATGTATGCTTATAAACAATCCATTATTGCCTCGTTTAAGCTCCCTATTTGCTATCTCTGTTCTTTCTGCCAGCTCAATAAATACATCGCTATTTCTGGTTGCCTTAACCTTTACTTCTTTTAATCTGCTTTTAAGCGTCTTTTCAACCTGTCTGGAAATCTGAAGAGTAAGGGCTTTTTCCTGTAAACCGCCTTTTCCTATTGCTCCAGGATCCTTTCCACCATGGCCAGGGTCCAGTATTATAAAACCTATTCTTTCCCTTGCTTCAGGCTTGGGGATTATTTTTTCACTTCCTCCAGGCTTATCCTGTGTTGCCCCTGAGAGGAAAAGCCTGCTGTCGGATATTTCAGCATTCATTGCAAAATAAAAAGAATTCAGTATAATTTTTGCTCCATCTGCCGGGATATATATTCCCCCTTTCCACCTTATAACCGGATCATCAAGGTGTGTAATGAGGTTATCAATAATAAGGAGAGAATAACCTGTTTTATAGACAACATAATGACTTTTATAATAAAGGCGTCCTTTTTGGAAAGTCACATCAAAGCTGTTTTCAATATTAAACTCATCAATAAAGCTGTGAAGGGGAACATAATTTTTCCCCTCAATTTTTACAACAGGGACACTTTTTGCAGATGCTGAATTAAAAAAAAGGGGGATTATAATAAAAAAAAGAATTATTTTAATATAACTTGTTTTTATTAGGCTTTGCGAAGATCTTGTCATATATAATGAACCAGGGAAACCTCTGTAAAATATGTTACCTGTAGATGTTATTCCATTTTATATTAAAAATGAATTAAACACTAGCAGCAACATAGATAGAGTCAAGTTTTTTTTAATTCATCTTCTCTCTGATTAAAAGAGATTAAATGACTTTACTATTCAAATACAAAGGTATAGATTAATTATTGACAAGTGTGCTTACTAATTTTTTATAAAAAATATTTAATTTTCTTTTATCAAATCTCTAATAAAAAAACTATAAAAATTATGGTTAAAAAAATAATGAAAAATTATAAAATCAATTATTTCCTTCTGAGCCTTTCATTGCTCTTTCTGCTTAATTGCGGAAACAGTGAAAATGAAGCAATATCACTATCCGGAAAAACATCTGACGAAAAAAATATAAATAAAGGCATTATACTTACACAGGATACAGCCCTTAGAATAGACCCTCTGATTTTTTCCTCAAGAATAACACAGTTAAACAAGGGACAGGTTGTGGAAATTCTTGATAAATCAACTGAAGAAAAAACCATTGCCGGACACAATGATTACTGGTATAAAATAAAGCTGGAAAACCGGATTACTGGATGGGCTTTTGGGAAGCATATAAAAATTCTTGATTCATCCGGCCAGGAAGCAATCGATTCCTATCTTGGAAAATTCTGGGAAAAGGAGACTGAAGAGATAAGCAAAGAACTTCACGGAAAATGGTGGAGTGTAAACAAATATGGCGATTTTACCAACCATGCCCTTGAAATATCCAAAAACGGGAATTACAGATCCTACTATAAAGGAAGCGGCAAACCTATTGAAGGTGTTTACAACTTTGATTTTAACCAAAACATGGTAATATTCCTTTCAGGAACCTCTTTTAAAAACGATCTTCATTATTCCAAAAAAGGGAACAGCTACTCCCTTGGATTTGAATCTGGCAAAGATACAATCCTTTTTAAAAAAATAAGCATAAACCCCTCATCTGACATAGAAGAAGAACCAAATAATAAAAGCGAGGATTCCCCTATAGGGAACAATGAAGATGAAAGTTAGATTAAATAAATACCTTAACCTTTGCGGACTGGGCTCCAGAAGAAAAGTTGAAGAGCTTATAACAGGTGGTAGAATAACTGTAAATAACCGCCTAACAACTGATATGGCAACTTCAATAGATACTGAAGCAGACATTGTTAAACTAGACAACACCATTATTAAAACCCACAATAAGGTTCATTACCTTATGCTTAATAAGCCTAAGGGATATATAACAACCATGAAAGATGAAAAGGGGAGGCCCATAGTAACAAACCTTATTCCTGAAAAATATATTAAAGCAGGGGTTGTACCAGTAGGCCGCCTTGACAAAGATACAGAGGGGCTTTTGCTCCTTACCAATGACGGTGACTTATCCTATAAACTCACCCGTCCTGACTTTAAAGTAAACAAGGAATATATTGTTGAGCTTGATAAACCCCTGGAAGAAATTGATAAAAAGCGTATTGAAAAGGGATTTTTTATTCACCAGATAAAGATTAAAACCCGTCCTGCAATTGTTACTCTATCTGATAAAACAGGAAGATTTGTAAAAATAATTATTTCTGAAGGTAAAAAACGGCAAATAAGATATACATTCAAAAACCTGGGCTACAAAGTAATGAAGCTTAAAAGAACAGGATATGGCCCTCTTACACTTTCAAGGCTCAACAAAGGGGAGCACAGGGAGCTTAAAGCTTCAGAACTCAAGCTTTTATTAAAATCTATATCCAAATAAAAGCTTTTTGCTAGTCTGCCCTCATCTCCCTGACCCTGTTCAAAGCCTCACCCTCCTGACCTCCCTCTCCATTATGGAGATGGAGGAGGTGTAACATTAATTCTACTTTTTTGTATCCTTTTTAGGAGAAGCAGGTTTTTTAGCTGCACTTTTTTTGGCAGCTGTTTTTGCCTTAGGTGATGCCTTTGATTCTGCTTTTGGAGCAGCTTTAGCTGTCTTTTTTACTGCTGGTTTTTTTGAAGAGGCCTTTTTTGTAGCTGCTTTTACAGTTTTTTTAGAAGATGCTTTTTTAACAGAAGTCTTCTTTACTGCTTTTTTAGAAGCAGCAGGCTTTTTAAAATCATTAACCTGCTTTAATATCCAGGACACCACATCTTTAAGAGCCCTGTTCCTATCAGCTTCAGGTTCATTTATTACCTCATGGTAAAACCCATCATAGGGTAAAGCATCTTTTTGACTAGAACCTGCATTGTTATAAAATTCCTCTGTTGCCTTATAATCAACGATTTTATCACCTGTTCCATAAAATACAAGAAGGGGCTTTTTAAGAGATGAAGCATTAGCCATGCACTCTTCACCTGCTTTCATAAATTCAGTGAACCATTTTGCTGACACCTTGCCATGAACCAGAGGATCATTGTCATATTCCTTAACAACTTCTTTGTCTCTGGAAATATCTGAAGAAGAAAGACCTGTTGGCATTGAGAAAGAACCAGCCTTTGATGACAAAAAAGATGCTATGGATTTTTTCCAGCCAGGCACTTTAAAAGCAGGGGCAAAACCTGGTGATGAAAGAACAACCATGGAAGGATCGTTCTGATATGTAAGGCCATATTTTGCTGCTATAACCCCTCCCATGCTATGTCCATAAAGAACAAGGGGAAGTCCTTTATTTTCATCTTTAACATATTCAACAAAAAGTTTAAGATCATAAATATAATCCATGAATGAATCAACATGCCCTCTTTTACCCTCTGATTTACCATGACCTCTGTGATCCAAAGCAAAAACAGAAACCCCCTTATCTGCAAGAGCATCTAAAAGGTTATTGTATCGCCCTGAATGTTCACCTACACCATGGACAAGAACCAGAACTGCCTTTGCCTTTGGGGCAATCCATTTTTGAAAAAAAATCTTTACACCCCCTTTCCCGGAAAAATTGCTAATATCGTGATTATATGATTCCATAAAACTCTCCTTAAAAATTATTTATTGTTTACTTAAATATAAAATTTCATCTTTGTCAATTATTTATCAATACTTT
>CAYTLM010000150.1:0-4939 GCA_964438485.1 uncultured Leptospirales bacterium
AAACCCTGATTCTTTCTGACCATGAAATTTTTGGAAAAAGCTACAGAAAAAGGCGCTTCTTCAAAAGCAGAACCTCAAGGCCAATTGATTCTTTTCTTGATCTAAAGCCTGGTGATTATGTTGTGCATATAAATCATGGTATAGGTATTTTTAACAGCATAGAAAGGATGACAGCTGGAGGCGTTGAGAGGGATTTTATTGTAATAGAATATCAGGAGAGCGACAGGCTTTACATTTCCCTGGATCAGATTAATTTTGTCCAAAAATATATAGGCATAGACGGAAGAAAGCCAAGGATTGATGCACTTGGTAAAAAATCATCCTGGAATAAAATAAAAGAAAAAGTTCAAGGCGCTGTTGAAGAAATAGCAGGAGAGCTGATTAAAATCTATGCTCAAAGGAATGCCCTAAAGGGATTTCGATTCCCTCCTGATACGCGCTGGCAGGAGGAGTTTGAATCACAATTTGAGTTTGAGGAAACGCCAGATCAAATAACCGCAATTGAAGATGTTAAGGATGACATGGAAAATGACAAGCCCATGGATCGCCTTGTATGTGGAGATGTGGGGTTTGGAAAAACTGAGGTAGCTATAAGGGCTGCATTTAAAGCTGTAATGGCTGGAAAGCAGGTTGCCATACTTGTACCTACAACAGTACTTGCAATGCAGCATTTTGAAACATTCAAAAAACGCTTTGAAGGCTATCCTGTAAACATTGAAATGATGTCCAGGTTCAAAACCAAGGGTGAACTCACAGCTATCAAGAAAAAACTTTCCACTGCAGAAACTGATATAGTCATAGGCACACATGCAATTCTTGCAAAGGATATGAATATAAAAAATCTTGGCCTCCTTATAATTGACGAGGAACAGCGCTTTGGTGTAAAGCATAAGGAGGAGCTTAAACGTTTCAGGGTAATGGTTGATGTGCTTGCATTATCTGCCACACCTATCCCAAGAACGCTTCACATGTCAATGGCCGGGATTCGGGATCTTTCAATAATTGCCACTCCTCCTGAAAACAGACTTCCAATAGAAACATACGTTATAGAGGAAAACCCCGATGTTTTAAGGCAGGCCATTCTTAATGAAAAAGCGCGTGGAGGGCAAATATTTTTTGTACACAACAGAGTGCAGTCAATTGATACACAAATGATAATCCTGTCCAAGCTTGTACCTGAAGCAACCTGCTGCATAGCTCATGGGCAGATGAATGAACATGAACTTGAAGAGGTCATGATAGATTTTATAAACCATGAATATGATATACTAATAAGCACAACCATAATTGAATCAGGACTTGACATGCCCAATGTAAATACAATAATAATAAACAGGGCAGATACATTCGGCCTTTCCCAGCTTTACCAGCTTAAAGGCCGCGTTGGCAGATCAATAAAAAAGGCTTATGCATATCTCTTTTATCCACGTCACACAAGCCTTTCAGAAGAGGCACAAAAACGGCTGAAGGTTATTTCAGAATATTCAGATCTGGGCAGCGGATTTAAAATTGCAATGAAGGATCTGGAAATAAGAGGAGCCGGAAACATTCTTGGCCGCGAACAGTCTGGAAGCATAATGGAGGTAGGATTTGATCTTTACTGCCAGATGCTGGAAGATGCTGTAAAAACACTTAAAGGCGAAGAGATAAAGCCCTACTTCCGCACATCCCTATTCATAAGAACAGATTTTTTTATACCAGACACATACATTGCTGATGAAAGACAAAAAATTGAGTTTTATAAAAGATTCGAATCCTGCGACACAATTGAAGAAGTTGATAAACTTGAATCAGAATTAACAGACAGATTCGGGCCACAACCCCCTGAAGTTAAAATGCTTGTTGAACTGGAAAGGGTACGAGCCCTTGCATCCTCCTTACAGATAGATGAAATTCTGGAAGATCCGAGGAAAATCAATATAAAAATAACTTCCTCCTGCCTTATTCCCGCAGAGAAGCTTATCAAGGAAATTTCATCCGATTCCAGGCTGAAAATAGATTCGGCAAACCCTGAAAACCTTATCTTTATGCCTCTTGCAAAAAGCTCTGAAAAAAAACTATCAGAGCTTAAAAAATGGTTGCAACAATTCCAATAGCTAAGGCTATACTACATAAATATATAATAAACCCCGAAAAAATAAAAAATAAGGAAAATACAATGAAAATAAGAGTTTCAACACTAGCCCTTCTATTAGCAATTACAGCAATATTTACAATCTCCTGTAACAACATGTCAGGAGATTGGGCAGCAAGCATAGATGACAAGGTAATATCTATTAAAGAGTTCAACAAATACTACTACACCCAAAATAAAATGATGGCAAATGTTCCCTCCAATGAGGATGTAGACAAACTCGCTGAAGATCCTGCTTATGCAAATCACCCTTTTCTAAACAAGGCAAATTTCCTGGATCACCTTATAGCACAAAAATTACTCTACAATAGGGCACTGAAAGACAAATCTATTGATAAAGATGAACTAGATTCAATTCTTGAACTTACTAAAATTCAGACAGCATCCCAGTATTACCTTGGCCAAAAACTTAAAGATAAAATAGAAGTGAGCGATGAAGAGGTAACTGAATTTTACAATAAAAACAGAAGCCAGTTTGCAGGAAGAACAGCCAATGAAGCAACCGCATATATCAGGCAGCAGCTTATATCATACAAATCCAGACAGGAAGCTAATCAGTATGTTATGGATATCCTTGCTGAAAGCAAAGTAAAAAAAGACGGGCTAAAGGAATATCTTGCAAAAACGAAAAAATCAGAAAATACTCAAGAAGAAGAAACAGAAAAATAAAATTCATCAGGTTAAACTTATAAATCACTATATATAACACAAATTTTAAGCCTCCTCTAACAGGGGGGCTTATCTACTCTTTTAAAAACAAACCCTTAACTTACTCGCTGTTCAGAATCTCTCACATAAACAGTCAATAAATATTATTTAAAAGTATATTTTAATATTGACGAATTATATATTTTTAATATATAATACAGTTAATCAATTATTAATGAGGTAGTCAAATGCTGAATAGAAAATTTATAAAAAGTATAGTTTTAATTGCTATCATTCCCTTTTTTATGCTTTCATGCAGTACAAAAAAAGGAATGATTCATACTTCTGCAAAGCTGCCTTCAATGGCTAAAGTTGGCGTAGTAATTGACTCACCTAACAATCTGAAAAATGTAGCCCTGGTTACTTTCATGAAAGAAGGGCTTAGAGTTAAAGCCTTTAATGCCTCTGACCTTTATAGCATGAAAGATATTTTCGATATTGCAGATATGAAAAAGATCTCCTATAAAATAAAAGATAAAAATGCCGCAACAGTATCAACTTTTGAAAAAACTTATGAAAACATATACAAGCTTCATGTTTACAATTTTGAACTAGACAAGGCATCAGCACTACAGCAGTTACGAAATAACTGGGATGTTGATTTTTTAATAGTTCTGGATCTTAAAAATTGGGAGCATGTAAGCTGGGCCAGAGTAATAAATCTTCGAACACTAGATATTGAATTTATTGAAAACTACCCGGCAAAATATAATGACAATATTGAAACTATAGTTACTCATTTTGCTAAAAATATTATAAGTAAATGAAAAAAAATATTTTACTTAATTTAGCAGTGCTTCTTGTTTGCGCTTCATTATGGCATCCCGCCCTAAAGGGGCAATCAGGTCTGTCTGGAACAGATTCTCCCGCAGCTCTTGAAAGTGCCGCCCTTGATCTTAAAGGTACTGGACCAATAGCTGTAGGAAATTTTATCAATACTTCTTCCAGAAATGATTTCAACTACCTTGAATCCATTTTACCAACAGCCCTGGCCAGTTCCCTTAACACAAAATATAAAATAAATATAATTAAACCACAGGAAATTGAAAAAATTTTAAAAACAAAATCACTCGAAAATTACACAGAAGAGGACCTTTATAAAATTTCATCCCACATAAAAGCCAAATATTTTGTATACGGCTCTTTTGAACCTCAACAGAACAACAAAATTAAAGCAATGATTCACATTTATAAAATCAGTTCATCAAGCATTTTCACCTTTACAGATGAGGGCTTTCGTGACACAGCAATATTCAACCTGATAGACCGAATTTCAATGCATATAAAAAACATAACTAATCCGGCAATGGTTTACAAAAGTGGCACCCTTAAACAAAATTCCAGGCTCGCTGTTCTTACAAATATTCAGGGTGAGGACCTTAACAGCCTTTACCTGGAAATCATGAGCCATGGGCATAAGCTCAACTCTTTTCAGGGGAACAGTATTTACAACAATATTGACAAAGAAGATATTGATAAACTTTACTACATAAGCTCAGAAGCTGCCTCATTGCGCAAAATTCACGACAAAAATGCAATTGAACTTTATTATGGAACCTGGTCAGGGAAAAGTCATTTTAAAGATATTAAAGAACAGCAAAGAATATATGAAAAATATACATTTAATCATGACATCATTGATAAAAAGACCTTTGCTGCAATAAACAGGGCAGCACCTGGCAAAATCGATTATCTGCTTATAATTGGATTTAATAAAAACAAAAAGGAAGCCTGGATACGATGCGTAAACCTGAATACCGGGAATCTGATATTTTCATCAGCAGCAATAGAAGGAAGCTCTGTAAATGATATTACACAAAAAATACTTGCCTATATCTCCTCCTGATTAAAAAATTCATCCTGGCCTATTTAGCCCTGAATAGCACCTCTGCCTCCTTTAGGTGCCCGGCTTTTCTATAAATTCCTAAAAGAGCAAGCTTAATATTTTTCTCCCTCCGATTTGCATTATATGCACGCTCCATATAAAATGCAGCTTTAGATAAATCACCTGATTCTTCCATACTAAGACCCATATAATAATCTATTTCATATCCGCTATATCCTGCTTTATAGGCATAATTAAGCCTTTCAAGAGCT
>CAYTLM010000151.1:0-4917 GCA_964438485.1 uncultured Leptospirales bacterium
TGAAGAGTCCAGGTTTTTGATCTGCGCCATGCGCCTCATTGAACTTGTGCCTATTATTGATTTATGTTTTACATTTAGTTTGTTTTTTTCATCATAGGCATGGGGGTGGATTATAAGCATATCATAAAAGTTCCCCCGTTCAGGTATGGCTGCTATTGTGAGGCCAGGCACGTCTTCAGTGGGGAGGTCTTTTAGGGAATGTACAGCAAGGTCAATTTTGTTGCTTAAAAGGGCCTCTTCTATTTCCTTGGTAAAAAATCCTTTCCCCTCCATTTTATCAAAGGAGACATTTTGTATTTTATCCCCTTGAGTTTTTATTATTATTATTTCTGTATTTTCTTTGCCAAGAAGAGATGCAACATGGTTTGCCTGCCACAGTGCCAGATCGCTGCCTCTTGTTCCTATACGGATTTTTTTACTCATTAGTTTCTCATTTAGATAAAATTTTTTAAAAGCTGTTTATAAAAAACAGGATTGTTAAATATATAATTTAAAGAAATGCTGTCAATTTAATATTTTAAAGTTTTTTTAAGGAGATGAGGTAAAGGATTTTTGTGCAAGCCTTCCCCCTAAGATGCGAAGTGAGCTTAAAAGTATTAAAAAAAAAGACATTCCATAGTTAGAATGCCTTTTTTTATGCAGTCGTTTTTTTATTCTATATTTTTTTTGCAATAGCCCGAAAAACTTCTATGTTTTCCAGCTCCATGTCTTTCCCGTCTTTATTGTAATCAGGATAGGCAGATGTTTTTACTATGACTATATTGTAGCGTGGATATACATAAATCGCCTGCCCGTAAATGCCTATTGCCAGAAATTCGCCATCAGAATTTTCAGGAATCCACCACTGATATCCATATCCAAGAACCCATTCGGAATAGGGGTTTACTCCAGGCATAAGGTGTGGAGCATCAGGAGTGATTGAATCGTGTATCCATTTTTCAGGGATTATCTGCTTGTTTCCCCATCTTCCTTTTTTGAGGTAAAGGCGTCCAAATTTTCCATAGTCGCGAAGTGTGGAGTTAAATCCTCCAAAGACTGTTTCCATTTTTTCACTGTCCACTAGCCAGGTTGCATTGGATTCCGTTCCCAAAGGTTTCCAGAGCTTTGTTTCAGTGTATTCTGTAATGGTTTTTCCTGTTGCTGCTTTTATTATCATGCCAAGTACCTGAGTATCCATGCTCACATAGTGGTTATATGTGCCTGGCTTTTTTTCAGGTTTGAGTGAGGATATAAATTTCAGCAACGACCTGTTAAACGCAAATTCTCTGCTCATGCGGTTTATGTCAGAGTTAAAGGCACCGTAATCTTCGTCAAACTGAACGCCTGAAGACATTTGAAGAACATCCTTTATCCTTACTCCATCATAGCCGCTTCCTTTTAATTCAGGTACATAATCAGTTACGTTTTCTTCTACGCTTTTAATGTCGCCATCTGCAACAGCTATTCCAAAAAGTGCTGAAACTATAGATTTAGCAACAGACCATGAAATTGTGCGTGATAATTCAGTGTTGCCTCTGTAATATTCTTCAAATTTTACAGTATCATCTTTTAAAACAAGAAAGCCTGTTGTGTGTGTTCTTTCCAGAAAATCGGATACTTTCTTTTCTTCCCCATTGTAGGTGTAAGATTGGGGCAGATCTTTTAAGTCATAGGTAAATTTATGAGGATTATCACCCTTGTTCACAACTGTTGAATCAAAGAGTATATCCATACTTCTGAAGTTTTCATCAATTACATCAGCATTGAAAAGAGTTATAACCCTTTTAAGGCGTATAAGCTTGCTGTAATTAAATGCCCCTGCTATTAGCGCTGCAGCAAAGAGAAGCAGCACTCCTCTGAATAAATAGGTTTTGGTTTTACCTGAATTTGCCATACTCCCTCCTGTTTTTTTATTCGTAAACTTTTTCTTCTGTTTCGTGAGCATTAACAGCGTCAAGTTCCACGTCCCTTGTTTTTTTTGCTTCAATGTTTTTGCCGTGTTCCTTGTACCATTCTGTTTGTATAATATACTGCATTATTTCATTAGTGCCAACCCATATCATTGAAAGTCTTATATCTCTTAAAATTCTTTCAATTGGGAAAATATTGGTGTAACCTATACCTCCCATTACCTGCATGCAGTCATTTGCAACTTCCCAGGCTGTCTCAGTAATGAATTTTTTGCTTTGGGAAACCATTCTTCTTATTCTACCAGCAGATGTTTTTCCTGAATCAATTGCCATGGCAGTTGTATAGGCCATTGATCTCATTGCATCCATCTTCATTGAGCAGTCGGCGATTTTAAATCCCACAGCCTGAAATTTCATTATGGGTCTGTTAAATGCCTTTCTTCGTGATGTGTAGGATGTTGCTATTTCAAGTGCAGGTCTTACTGATCCAATTGTCATTGCAGCAGTTCCCAGTCTTTCAGGGATCATATTTGTCATGAATACTTCAAATCCATTGTTTATTCCATTAAGTGCGTATCTTTCAGGCACTCTTACCTCATCAAGAATAAGCCGCCCAGCACCGCCACCGCGTACACCCATTAGCCCGTAAATATACTTAGATTCTACCCCTTTGGTTCTTGGGATCATAAAGCAGGTCATTCTTTTGTGGGGATGGGCATCAGGATCAGTAACGGCGTAAACCATGAACCAGTCAGCGCCCTCTGCCCCAACAATAAATCTTTTTTGCCCGCTGATAATCCAGTCATCACCATCCTTGCGTGCTCTTGTTGTTGCACCAAAAAAGTCAGAGCCTCCTCTTGGTTCAGTAAGGCCTTCAGCAGCAAAGATTTCACCTTTAAGAAGGGGCACAACAATTTCCTGTTTAAGTTCTTCGCTGCCGTATTTAACAACAGCTTCGCAAACAATGTCAGCACCTACCCCCCATAAACAGGCAAGGGAGTAGCTTGCAACTCCAATCTCTTCAGCAACAATGAGATCATCAACCCAGGAGAGTCCCCGCCCTCCATACTCTTTTGGAATCCTTATTCCCAAGAGATTTTTTTTGCCGCATTCCTGAAGGTATTCCTTGGGAAACTGGATTTCCTCAGCATCCATTGCAAGGATCATTTCTTTGGGTACCCATTTTGTAAACTCCCTTGCTTCATCGCGCAGCTTAATTTGCTCATCAGTCATGATAAAATCAAACATCAGCCTTTCCTCCTTTTTTAAGTTTTGATATTTGCTTTATTTCATTTTTTCTTTTAAGAAGCTTTTCTTTAAGAGCCATAAGGTCTTTTTCAAACATGGCTATTTCCTTGATGTGAGCTTCAACTTCTGCGTGTTTTTTTTCCAGATAGTAGAGGCTTTTTTCAATCTGCTCTATTTCGTTTATATGTGAATCAGCAAGGCCTATCATTTCAGAAATTTCATTAAGAGAGGCGCCAAATCTTTTTCCTCGCAGAATCAGCTTTAGCCTGGCCCTTTCTTTTTTAGTATAGATGCGCTGGTTTCCCGGGGTTCTTTCAGGTGAGATGAGCCCCTTGTCCTCGTAAAAGCGAATTGCAGATGTGCTTATGTCCAGATCAGATGCCAGCTCGGATATGGTGTATTTATCTTTCATCAGGTGTGTATATCCTTTTAGTTAAAGTTAAAGTAAGCTTTAAGTATTTAAGAGTTTTTGTCAAGCTTTATATAGGGGTCAGAGCCCTATATAAAGCCTTCTTCTCGATACAGCTCTGCGAGCCACTCGAAGAACGGCGAAAATGGAGGGGTCAGAGCCTTATTTTTAAGGGTTACCGAGTGCTGGCGAAGGCGGTGGATTGAGGTACTCTTCCGCTAAGCGGCAAAACGGCGAATTTCCACCTCTGCTCCGTTTAAAAGGGCATTATTTACTATTTGCATAACCTTTTCTGTCACTTCAGAGGATAGAACATACTCACCGCATTGATCACATACCATAGCAGGCACCTCTTTTATAATAATTGCTGCTTCGCCTTTTGTTAATGCAGCAGTTACAAGTCCATTTTTGTATTTTCCTGTTTTACAGATTACACAAATCATAATTTATTTCTCCTGGTTCTAAAATCTTCATTCCATTCTTCAGTCGATGGTTCATATACAGTTATAACAAAGATATTTTTATTTTCATCTATTGAATACACAACATGTAAAACAATATTATTTGCTATATAAAGAGATAGGCAGCTTGGATAAGGTTTATCATCAGGATATTCAGCAATTACCTTTCCTGACAGGATAGCCTGTTCTATGATTAACTTATCCAGTGAACGTTCAACCATTCTCTGGATGGAATGACGAGTATAAAATATTTGATTATAAATCAACTTTCAAACACCTTTTTTAAATTCCATTGCTTATTCATCTTGAGTTGTATAAGGGGCTGGAAAATAAAGGCCTGTATTTTTTTATCAGGCTGCAATATTATAATCAACAAAACCCATTTTTACACCTTCTGCTTCAAGCCTATCCAGTAAAGTTTCAACTTTTCTAGTAATTTTAATATCAATAAAATCATCACCACATTGCTCGCAAACAAGAGCAGGTACTTTATTGATTACAATAATTGAATTTTCACCTCTTTCAATAAGTAAATGCGTGGTACCGAGTTTCATTTCTCCTTTACATAATGGACAATTCATTTTTTTCTCCTTTTTTTAAATTCTTTAATCCACAATTCAGGAGAAGGCTCATAAATTGTGATTATATAAATAAACTCATTAAGTTTGTCGTATGATAATACAATATGTAATGGTCTTCCATCTGAATAGCCAAGCAAAAGATAGCTGGGAAATGGTTTGTCATCATCATAATTTTCTATTATTTCTGCAGCTAACAGAGAAGTTGTAATTTCTTCTGATTTTATTTTTCTTTCAAGCATACGAACTAATGCATGATTTTTGAAAATTATTTTATCAAAAGCTACTGCATTTTTGATTTTATCAATCATTTTTTTATCCAAAACCATAGT
>CAYTLM010000152.1:0-4905 GCA_964438485.1 uncultured Leptospirales bacterium
TGGGGCGACTGGGAACCCTGGCCTTGACTCTAGCCTATATTGTTTATATATTTAATTTTTAAGGATAAGTAAAAGAGGAGACCTTGAGATGTCTTTAACCAGTGCAGACCTGAAACAGATAGAAGAGCACATAAAAAGCAATATAGGCTCATGGATGGGTGATGTATCCCTTACAAAGTCTTCCTATTTTAATGAAATAGAACTAATCGAAAGAATAGTGCGGGTAGAAGAAGAGCTTAAAAGCCAAAGAGAGCTTATGCTAATGGGATTCGAGCAAATGAATAAACGCTTTGAGCAAGTGGATAAACGTTTTGAGCAGGTGGATAAACGCTTTGAAGATGTAAACAGCAAATTCACAATGATGTTTGCTTTTATGACTTTGGGATTTACAATCCTTGCTACAATGATGACAGTGTTTAAGTTTTTGGCGTAAATCTGACCCCTGGTTACCTAACGCCGATTTTGTCGGTATTCGGTAACCGTTGATTCGCCGGACTTCGAGTGGCTCCTGGAGCTGTATCGAGAAGATGGCGGAAAAGGATGCTCTGACCCCTGGTCACCTCGATACACCGACTTTGTCGGCACTCGGTAACCGTTTTCGCCGTTCTTCGAGTAGATCGCAGAGCTGTATCGGGAAGAAGGCGGGAAAGGATGCTCTGACCCCTAATTTCAGGTATAATTTATTTATAAAAAAATAAAAATTTTTAGTGTTTTAACTTGACTCATAGTGCTTTTTTTATTATATTTATTCTATATAAAGTAGATTTCATGATACAACCTATCTGGTAAAAAATAAAATTTAAAAATTATAACAAAGGTAAATTCCCTGATAAATTTCAGGGGATTTGATCCGTGTAAGGAGCCAAAAATGTTTAAAAAATTCAAAAAAGGTAAAGATTCAAAAAAGTTCTCTCTCTCTCTCTCTCTCTCTCTTACTAATATTTTCTGTATTTAGTCTAACTTTTACAGCCTGTGATGGTGGCGGTGGAGGTGATGGAGGTGGTGGCACAACACGTCTGACAGACACAGAAGCTGTTACTCAAGATGTGGCTTCGTTAACTGCTGATGACATCACTTTCACTGGAGATGACTCGCCTTCTAGTGTAACAGGGGATTTTACATTGCCCACCAGCGGATTAAACGGAACAACAATAACCTGGGAAGAAAAGATAGATGAGGGTAATAATATTATCCTTTCAGGAGAAGGTAACTCAAAGGCAGCAGTGACAAACAGTTCATGGTTAGAAACTAATGGCTTTTCGCAAACAGTTGTTTTAACAGCAACAGTAATCAAAGGCACAGAATCAGTGACAAAGGATATTTCAATTATTGTAGTGCCTCCAGTAAAAACAAAGGTTGCAACAACTGTAGACAGTGTGGCCTTTAAAATGGTACGGGTTTCCGGTGGTTTTACCTTTCCTGCTGGAAAAAGTGATAATGATATAGCAACAGTGGATAATGCCTACTGGATAGGGGAAACAGAGGTAACATATGAGCTTTGGGAAAAGGTGTATGATTGGGCAACTGATGATGCTCGTGGAGCAAATAAGTATGTGTTTGGACATGTTGGTCAAATAGGAGCTTATATGCACACGTTAGACAAGCAGCATCCTGTAACTGAGGTAAGCCGGCGTGACAGCATAGTGTGGTGCAATGCCCTGACTGAATGGTATAATGAGCACAAGGAAGCAGGTTATGACTGTGTTTATTATACAGACGAAAGCTACACAAATCCATTACGAACATCAACTACAGCAAAACCTGAAACTATGACACCTGGCAGCGAAGATTTGCCCTATATAAAGGCTGCCACAAATAGCAATACGAAAATGGATAACTGCAGTGCCAAAGGATTTCGTTTGCTCACCGCTAATGAGTGGTTGCTTGCTGCCCGTTATAGGGGAACTGACACAACCAATGTGGTGACTGGAGTAATAAAAGGTGTTGATTTCGATGAAATGGAAA
Organism: uncultured Leptospirales bacterium; assembly: GCA_964438485.1. Taxonomy (GTDB): domain Bacteria; phylum Spirochaetota; class UBA4802; order UBA4802; family UBA5550; genus JBBAGC01. Next base: position 1,966 of record CAYTLM010000152.1, read on the forward strand.
CAAAATGGACCAAAGGGGATTCAGTCAGTGGTGATATAGAGAAAGCTAGCGTTTCTTCAACACTTGGAGATTATGCAGTATATTACTCAAATTCGGATTGGGGGAACATACAAAATACAAAAGCTGTAAAAGCAAAGTTATCCAATGCTCTTGGTCTTCATGACATGAGTGGCAATGTGGCGGAGTTTTGTTTTGAGCTTATTACTACTTCGGACCCTAAAATTAATTTGTTCCACTATAAGGGTGGCACCTATTTAGCGCTTGCTGAGCATATGGGGCTTACTTGGGAGGGTCAAGCCATGACTATGAACCACGGTAGAGATGATATAGGCTTTCGCTTTGCGAAGAGTGAGTAAAAGATAATTAATAGTGAATAATTCTTTTTGGCGGGCACCTTGATACGCTGCAGACCCCATCTCCCTAACCCTCTTCCCCTCAAGGAGAAGAGGGAAGTGTGACATGAATTTTCTTTAAGTATTGGATTTTTTAGTTTCATGAATCTGAAGGTTTAAAGTGTAATATGGAATTTTATGCTATAGTTCCCTCTTCATTCGACGCTTATTGCGACGTCATGTCGCGCGTCGAAACGCACACATCCTGTGTGCAGTCCATTGAGGGCAAGGCTTCATGAATGAGCTAGTGCAAAGGGCAGGCACGAGGCCTGATAAGCCCTTTGCTGAAGAGGGTTAGGGAGATGGGGTCTGTGGCGGCGAAGCCGGGGAGGGGTTTTACTTTACCTTACCTTGATACACTGAATGCGTTAGCCCTCTGTAACCGTTGATATAGGTGCCATCTCTCTGGGCAAATTGTCAGATAATTCAAGATAAACTCTTGACAATCATTCGATTATATATTAAATATTTAATAAAGATATTTAAAGGAAATAAGTTATGTATGCTTATAAATCACATATTATCATACCCTCTGATAAAAAATTAAGCATTGATCTTCCCCCTGATATTCCGGAAGGTGAAGCTGAATTGATTCTGTTAACCTCAGATAAAAATAAAAAACAATTTGCAGATTTTGATAAATGGCTGAATAGTCTTCTTACTCTTCTACCTGCTGTAAAACCGGAACAATCAATAGATTGCTCTAGAGAATCCATATATTCTGATCGAAATTAATGCTTTTTCTTGATACTAATATTATTGTTCGTCTCTTTGATGTTAATTCTATTCATCATAGCAGGGTGCGTGCCTGTTTATCTGAATTATCCTCTCAAAATATCAGATGTGCCGTTAACCTTCAGGTAATATCTGAATTCTGGGTTGTTGTCACAAGGCCTGCCGATCTGAATGGATTCGGGTGGAGTCCGGCAGATGCTGTTATTGCTCTTAATTCGCTAAAAAGCCGGTATATTGTAATTCCCGATAGTAATAATACTGCTGATGTCTGGCTGAAACTTGTAAGTACTAACAATATCAAGGGTAAACGCGCCCACGATGCGCGAATCGCGGCTGCTGTCATAGCTCATGGTATTGACACAATTGTTACATTAAATTCAAATGATTTTTCCGGCTTTGGCGTAAAGATTATTACACCATAGGTGGTTTTAAAAATTTGAATAACTATAATATGAAATTTTATGCTATAGTTCCCTCTTCTCTTTGAGGGGAAGAGGGTTAGGGAGATGGGGTCTGCGAAGAGTGGTCTTTTATTCAGGCAACCTTCTTACTGCACCCTTATCAGCAGACTCAGCAAGAAAAGAATATATTTGAAGAGCAGTGGAAATTTTACGATCTCTTCCTATGGGCTTAAAAGCATCTTTCCCTTTTGTCTCTTCCTCTTTTCTGCGTTTATCCAGTTCTTCATCTGAAACATTTAATTTTAGTTTTCTTTGAGGAATATCTATTTCTATAATATCCCCGTCTTTTATTAAAGCAATGTTGCCCCCTGCTGCAGCTTCAGGAGAAATATGTCCTATGGATAATCCTGCAGTGCCTCCTGAAAATCTTCCATCAGTTATAAGGGCACACTTTGTTCCAAGGTTCATTGATTTTATGTAGGAAGTAGGGTAGAGCATTTCCTGCATCCCAGGACCTCCCTTTGGACCTTCATAGAGTATTACAACAACATCTCCTGCTTTTACTTCACCTGCTAAAATGGAATCACATGCACTATCCTGTGAATGAAAAACTTTTGCAGTTCCTGTGAATGTGTAGTTTGATGGATCAACTCCTGCTGTTTTTACTATTGATCCGTCTATGGCAATATTTCCATAGAGTACAGCAAGTCCGCCGTCTTTGCTGTAGCAGTTTTCAATATCTTTTATGCAGCCGTTTTTTCTGTCAGTATCAAGGGATTCATAAAATGTATCCTGAGAGGAGTATTTCAGGTTACGTCCTTTTCTGCCAGGAGCGCTGCTGTATGTTTTTTTTGCAAATTCTGTGGCTGTGGGACGCATTATATCAAAGGCATTGAGAGCGTCTTTTAATGATGGGAAATCAACCCTTTTAACAGAGGTGTCTATTAATCCTCCCCTGTCAAGCTCTCCAAGAATGGCCATTATTCCGCCAGCCCTGTTTACATCTTCCATGTGAAAATTTGAGCTAGGGGAAACTTTGCATAGATTGGGTATTTTTTTTGAAAGCTCGTCAATATCTTTCATTGTAAAATCAACTTTAGCAGCATCTGCAATTGCAAGAAGATGAAGCACTGTATTTGTTGAGCCACCCATTGCAATATCAAGGGACATGGCATTTAAGAATGTAGCGCGTGTGGCAATAGATTTTGGAAGCACTGTGGTATTGTTTTTTCCATAATACTCGTATGCCATTTCAACAATGCGCTTTGACGCCTTTATTGCCATTTCCCTTCTTGTTTTGTGTGTTGCTACAACAGTGCCATTGCCTGGAAGTGCAAGCCCCAATGCTTCAGTAAGTGAGTTCATTGAGTTTGCAGTAAACATACCTGAACATGAACCGCATGTGGGGCATG